>NZ_JAOCDF010000039.1:0-34214 GCF_029840775.1 Empedobacter sp. GD03865 | reverse complement strand
TATATTTTATTTAAATTCTTTTAGATTTTAAATAAAATAATCCGAATTTTTACAGCTTAACTCTTGTTTGATTGTAAAAATTCAGATTAAAAACCTCAACAATAAAATAAATATTGTTAGTTAAAGTAATTATTCAATAGCCCCTAATTCAATTAAATCATCTGAGTTCGCTCTTCCTGGTCTATAATAGAATGTACCTTTTATTTCATTAGGAATCTTGTAAACTAATTTAGTTGTTTTAGATGTCAATGGATTGATTTGGTCTAGTAACAATCCCCAACCTTCAAGCATTACAGTTTCTGATTTATCAAATTTATAATCTTGACCATTATAATTAATCAAAAGCTCGCCATCCATAAGCATTCTACTTTCATTACTTGTATTTTTGAATGTAACATTCAAAACCAAATATTTAATCCCTGATTCTTTAGGTAAATCTGCAAATTGATTTCCTGTATTAATACTTTCTTCAACTCCAACTTTATTAACTGTAACATCAAAATATTCTGTTTTAAGAGGTTCTCCTACTTGCGTTATTTTAGTGTTATTCTCCTTAATACTAGTAGCTGAAGTAGAATCTGAAGATTTTTTATCGTCATCCATACTACCAAATGCAATAAATGTAAAAAATGCAATAGCAAGAGCTGAAAAAATAGTTTTAGAATTTTTTTTCATAATTGTTTAATTTAAAATTATAAGTAATTGATTTATTAAAAAAAATAAAAGGGAGGAGTACTCCAAGGAGATAAAAAAATAAGTCTGATAAGTCAAAAGTACCTGATACAATATTTAATAATTGAGCAACTTCTGAAAATATAGCTACTAAAGGAATTATTATAATCCAAAAAATATTTTTGAAGTCTACTTCTCCTTTCCAAATCCAAAGTATTAAACACACATAAGAAAAAATCCATAATCCATCAGGCAATGAAAAAAGTACCCAATTTGGAATCAAATATTTATATTCTTTAAAATACTGTCTTAATTCTAATACAAAATCACTAACTCCAATAACTTTATACCATGAAAACATTTTTAAAGAAGTACTTCTAAAAATAATGTAAATTAAGCTACCTAATAAAAGGCTTATTAGATAATTATAAATAAAAAAAATTGACTTTTTCATATAATGTTTGATTAATAAGATTGAAAAATCGTTCTAAAGTAATCTACTTAATTATCATATAATTACGTTAAACCGTAAAACACAAAAAAAGCGTGGAACTAAAACTAAATTCGTTTATCAGGTATCGCCAAACACCCACATCCCGAACAAGATTAGCCCACGCCATAGCGTGAGCGTAACTTATTATTCATGGGATGTTTTCAATAATTTGGCGATTTTGATAAACCCGAATAAAAGCTAACGCTTATGTATTATATTTTTAAATTTGAATACTATTTAATTCATTCTATTATTTTGTATTACTTATACAAAAGTAAATAAATTATATCTAATTAAGTAACTTATCCAATAGGCAGAAGATAGACAAATTCACCTCTAAAATTTTTTACCCAATTTGCATAAATTAAACTATCAGCATAATCAGGACTTTTCCCTAATATTTTTTTAATAACATCCTTACCTGCTACTTTTACAGTTTTATCTGAATAAATTTCATACTTAATTGCTTGTAGTTCTATTATTAATTTATCATCTGTCAGATTTCCTATTTTACCTTCAATAATATCTTTTCTCAACTCATAATACATTTGTGAACGTAAATTATAAGGTTTAAAGGCTTCCTCTTCCTCAGTTTCTATTGGTTTAGAACCTCCTTGAATATCAATTACATTAAATCCTTCATTTTTCAATCCATCAACTACACCAGCTCCAATTCCTACGCTATCAATCCCTACATAACCTGCATCAATATTATAATCAAATATTAATTGTTTGGTTCTGTTAATTACGTCTGTTGTTGAGGTTTGAGAATAACTTTCAATTAATTCAATATTACCATTAATTAAAATTGTAAAAACAGTACTATCATCTCCATATCTTGCGACATCAACTCCCATAGAAATCCCTATATCATTAATAAAAACTCTTTCTTTTGCTCTTATAATTGCTTCGTTAGGGATTAATTGATTAATAGAATCTGATAAACTCCAATCAGCATATAAATATTTTTGTAGGAAATTTGGACTGTCTTTAAAAGCTTCTTTTAGATTAATTACATACTCACTATTTTCATCATAATTATCTGTAGTAAGACTTTGAATATAAACCTCATCATTATTTTTTGATTGAATAAAAGTAGGAATCAACCAACAAGGCTCAGGATTGCTTGTTAAACGCCCTTCATACTGAGGTTTAGTTTTATTAGGCAAAATCCATCTTAACCTACTTTTTAATAGCTTGTAAACATCAATAGAAATTTCATTTGCTTCATCTATTCCAAACCATCCAATCTCCAAACCTTTAATTTTTTGTAACATTGGGTCTTTTGAAATATTAGCATCTATAAAAGTCAAAGTAGAACCATTAATAAAAGTAACTTCTAAACTTGTTTGATTAAAATTCTTTATGATTTCCTTTGGACAAATTGAAAGAAAAGTAATTAAAGTAGTTCTTCTGAGTACTGATAACTCCTTTCTCACAATTACAAGTCGATTTCCATTATACATCATAGCCTGTTTAATTGCTTCCGCACATAGAAACCAACTTTTACCTCCTCCCATTGCACCACCAAACAAAACATACTTAGCTCTACATTTATGGGCTTCTGCTTGTTTTGGATGAGGTTTATAATATTGAGAAAAATCTATTGTCATTTGTTTAAGAATATTCCATTTTTTGCTTTTCCTTCTGATTTTGCTTTTTGATATTCATAATTTTGTGATTCATCCCAAGGGTATTCATCTTTACATCTACAATAGTTTTTTTGACACATTGTTATTAAATCTCCTTTTATATTTTTCTCTGTCTTAATAAATAAACATTGATTTTTTTCTGAATTTTTCATGATTTTTTTAATTTGGTATTGAACAAATGAATTTTATTTCTCCTGAATGTTCTATTTCTTGTTTATATAAACCTTGTAATGTTGTAAGCTCTTTATTTACCGATAAAGCAGTTTTAAAATCCTTTTTCTCTACGCTTAATCTGTATAAGTCCTCATACCTTCTTACTGCCTTAGCATAATCATATTCAACTTTCCTTTTAATTGATTTTTCTACTAAGGATTTAGCTCTTTCTATATATTTATCAGCTTGTCTTTCTCCTATATTCCAATTTTCAGAACAATGTAGAATTATAAACTCTCTCATATTTCCATTTATGAGCATTGTAGCAATGTCTTTTATTCGTTGTTCTACTGTTATCTTATCTGATTTCTGCATTTCTTAAAGTTTTTTAGGTTTCTTTCAATCTTCCCATTTATACCGTTTAGATTTTTTCCTGTATTTAAAGCGTTTTCTCTTACCATAAACATTACTAATAATTAAACTACTGTCCACAACTTTAATAAAGCCATCTTTAACTCTTAATCTACCAAATAGCTTTGGATTCACTCCTTTAATTAAATTCATATTAGAAGAAGAAATCTTATTTCCATTATCGTCTATTAAAAATGATGTTCTTTTTTTAATTTTTAGAAATCCTTTCTTTTCCGCTATTCTTAAGTAATTATTTGCAGTACTTTTTGATACATTAATACTTTTTGCAAAATAACTTATTGGTAAAGGGTACATATTTTTAGAATAGGATGAGCAATTCAAATTGGAATCTTCCATTTTTGACTCCGATTGCTCTTTCCTATCTAAATATCTTTTTTTACTTATTAAATATCCTACAATAGCCGATATACAAAACTCTTTAAAAAACTCAAAATCATCCAATTCGAAAATAACAGCTGATTGAGAATTGAAATTCAAAATTTTATGAATTTGAGAATAGCTAATTATTCTATGAGAATGCGTTTTACTATTTATCGTAATTATTTTTTTCATTATTAGCCATTTATAACAACTTTCAACAGTTTTATGAGTTGTCGCTAAATCAATAGCCCATGTTTTAAATAGTTTCCTCTCAAATAGTATATGACCACTTGAAATACTTTTTAAATAGACTAATAATTTTAAATGATTGATTTTTCGATTTACTAATCCGTAAATACAAAGCTCTACAGGTATTGTAGTATAAATTTGTAGCATAGCAATAAAATCAATTAATTTTATATTTAATTGATTTTATTTTAGATAATAAAGAATCATCTATATCTGATTCTTTATAAAGTACTCTATGTCCAATTTTAACAGCATTGATAATACCTTTTTTAGTATAGGTATCTAATGTAGTTAATGATAAATGTAGTTTTTTTGAAGCTTGTTGACGAGTTAAATACCCATCAATTGTATTAGATTCTTTTTGTAAAACTAAATTAGTTTTTAATACATCTAATACTGAATTTTTAATTAATAGCTCTAAATCTTCAAGAGAAACTGTAATTAATATTTGTTGTTGCATAATTTTCTGTTTTATGCAACAAGATTAGTTTAGGTTATTATTAGGTTAACCTAATTCGTCTTATTTAGAAAAATCTGAAGTTTTAAACCCTATATCTTTCAAGTTACTCTCAACCTTATTAACTTTATCTAATTTTTCAAATGGATTATTTTTTTGACTTACATTAGTAGAGCTAATCATTGGATTAAGATAAGATTGAAGGGTTCTTGGTTTAACACCTGTTACACCACTTAAATATTCAGCTAATTTATTAGTTGATGTTAAAAATAAAGGTTTGGTTCTAAGATAATCTATAACCCCTAATCTTTGTAAATATATTATTTTATCTTTTCCATCTGAATCTGAATAGTCAAATAATTCTAAATTTTCATCAACATTAGACAAATAAAAATTGAATTTTGAACTTGAAGCTAATTCCAAGTTATATTCTGCAACTTTTGAAATTATATATTTTTTATCGAAGTACGCTCCAAAATCTATACGTATAAAATCATCAATTAATTCATTATTTTTTTTAATTAATTCCAAATCTGGAAGTGATTTAAGTATTTCAATAAAATTTACTAAATGTTCTTCAAATCTTTGATAAGAATACAATTTTTTATCTTCTACAGATAAATTTTCTTTTGAATAAAAACTAATAAACAGATCAAAAATATTAGAAGAATAAAAATCAATTATTCCATCTAAATAATATCTAGCTCTTTCAATCGAATCTATATCATTTTTATCGAAGTTCGTTGCAGAAGGTATTCTTCTGTTAAACTTTTCAATTATTTGTTGATTTAAGTATTTAAAATCGTGTAAAATTTCTGATTCCATGTTTATCCTTCTACTACTTTAATAATTCTTTGCATTGTCTCTTCTACATTCTCGGCAATAAGATTAATAAAAGACTCTTTATTATGTTCTACTTGTGCAGTTTCTAATGCAGAATAATATTTTAACCGACTTTCTATATCGCCTTTCAAAATTGCAATAGGGAATCCGTTTTGTAAAAGAATCAAATTCATCAACAATCTTGCAGTACGTCCGTTTCCGTCTATAAAAGGGTGTATTGTTACTAAACGTTCGTGCATTTCGGCACTCAATACAACTGGGTGTAATTTATCTTTGTTCTCATTGTACCATATAAACAAACTTTCCATTTCTTTTGCAACTAAAAACGGTTGAGGTGGAACGTGCTTTGCTCCCGAAATCAATACTTGTAAATTTCTATACTTTCCCGCTTGTTCGTTATTGATTCCTTGCAGAATTAAATAATGGATTTGCAATAAATCTCTTTCTGTAATTGTTTCATTTTGCTTTGCAAGGTCTTTGATATATTCAATTGCATTTTGATGATTAACTGCTTCTAAATGCTCATTCAAAGACTTTCCACCAATCGTTAAACCTTTCTCAATTACAAGGGCTGTTTCTTGTAATGTCAAAGTGTTTCCCTCTATTTTATTACTTTCATAAGTGTATTCAATATCAAAGGCTTTTGCTACTTTATCGCTTTGTAAATTTCTAAGCTGGTTAAGATGTTGTTTTAATTTATCTAAGTGATTGTATTTATTTTCCATAGTCTTATTCGTTAATTACTTTGTTGATATTTATAACTTTTGCTTTTGGCTGAGGTTCTTTTGTTGGTTCTAATTTAGACCTTAACAAATCTGCTTTTTGCTTATCATTCATTTTAATATACGTTTGCAAGGTTTTCGTCTGTTTATGTCCCGTCCCAATCTTCAACGTATCTAAATCAATTCCCTTACTATAATTAAGCGTTACAAACGTTCTGCGTGCTGTATGGCTACTAACCATTTTATATCGTGGTGTTTCATTTTCGGAACTGCAAGGTATTTCTAAGGTATTACATTTTTCAGCTACTTCCTTTATGTATTCATTAAATTTTACATTTGAAATTTTAGGAAGTCTGTAATTGTATTTTATTAATATTCTCCTAACTGAATTTAGTAATGGAAGTGTAATTGCTTCATTGGTTTTTTGTTGACGAATAGAAATATATTCATCATCAATAATATTGTTTTTATCAACCTTATTCAAATCTGAGAAACGTTGACCTGTATAACACGCAATCAAAAATAAATCTCTCACTTGTTCCAGACGTTTATCTTTTGATAAATCTAAACTTTCCATTTCTACAAGCTCCTTTTCGCTTAATGCAATATTATCAACCTCAACATCTTTTGTCAAAAATCGACTGTTATGTAAAAAAGGATTTACTTTTATTCCTTGTTCTTCTATAAAATATAAAACTGTTCTTAAAAATTTCATCTTACGATAAACAGTTGTAGGAGCATAATTTTGAACGTTTATCAAAAAATCAACATAATCATTTCTAAATTTCAAATCTATCATTTCCGTATTATAAACACGTCTTTTCAATTTCTGAAAATCTTCAAAATTATTTTTTGCTTGCTTATATTTCTGAACCGTACTATTTGCAGTATTCGATTTTATTGTATCAACATAATCATCAAAATAATCTGCAATTGTTTTTTGTTCTACTTTCTTAAATTGTGGGTTTTGTTGAAAATATTCTAAATCAAAAAGGTTTTTAAACTCTTCTTTGATTGGTTTTCTTTCATAAGTACTTATAAACTTTTCATAAATAGACCTTGCTGTATCTTCAAATAAATTAAGTTGAAGATTAATATTACTGACATTAGATACATTTACAGTATCTTTTATTCTTTGTTTATCCTTATTCCAATATTTAGGAATTACCTTTTGTTTTGTAGATAAATTAAAACGTACATTATCTATTCTAAAAGCACAAACGATTAAAGTTTCATCTTTTGCTTTTGTTTCCTTAAGAACAAAATTTAACCTCAGCATATTAATTAGTATTTGATAATAACAAATATAACTTAAAAACAAATTAGTATACCATTTAGTGTACCAAAATTTTACTTTTACTTAGTTTTAGTTTGTTCTAATTACTTTATAAAAACAAAAAAACCGCCTATTTAAGCGGTTTTTTGTTAGTTTTAAAATTAACTAAGATTCGTTTTTGTGGAGCTGGCGGGATTCGAACCCGCGTCCAAACAAGCAACAAATAAGCTTTCTACATGCTTAGTTTATTATTAATTTTCGACGAAATCCTGAGAATAAACACTCTGTCATCCGCTTATCATCTAAAATCTCGAAACCTATCCGATGCACTAAGGTTTCTATTCTTACTTTCCCGTGTCCCTGTATCAAACGCCGTAAGTCAAGGCTTTTGAGGGACATTCAGCTTCTATACCTAGTATAGACGTGGCGTATTCTTACTAAAATTCAGAATTATGCAGCTAAAGCGTACTCTTCGTTGCCAGTTAAAAAGTTGAAGTGCCTGATTAAAGTGAGTACACAACCTATCACTGCATGCTTACTTACCCATTGGCCTTGCTGTCAAAACCAGTCAGCCCCATAAATAAATTGTCAATAAATAATTGACGGATGCCAAATGTACAAATTTTATACCAAATAGAATTAACTTTTTCTAAACATAATTATTGAACAAATTTGAATAAATTAGAAAAAATTTAATTCACAAAAAATTTTAATAAAATGGGAAACTTAGTTAATGTACCTACATTCAAAGATCATTATGACAATTACATCAATGGTCAATTTACGCCACCTACAAATGGAAAATACTTTGATGTTGTAACGCCACTTACTGGAAAAGTTTTTACAAAAGCTGCGCATTCTTCAGAAGAAGACTTAGTAAAGGCGGTAGATGCTGCTCACGAAGCTTTCAAAAGTTGGAGTCAAACTTCGCCAACGCAACGAAGCATTATTTTGAATAAAATTGCAGATCGAATCGAAGAAAATTTACAAAATGTTGCGGCTGTAGAAACCTACGATAACGGAAAACCAGTTCGCGAAACGTTGAATGCTGATATTCCTTTAGCTATCGATCATTTCAGATATTTTGCTTCAGTTATTCGTGCTGAGGAAGGTTCTATCAACGAATTAGATAAAGATACAGTTTCAATTATTATCCACGAGCCAATTGGTGTTGTTGCGCAAATTATTCCTTGGAACTTCCCAATTTTGATGGCGGTTTGGAAATTAGCTCCTGCGTTAGCTGCTGGAAACTGTGTGGTTTTAAAACCTGCTGAATCTACTCCTATCTCGATTTTATATCTATTCGAATTAATTGGAGATTTATTACCTCCAGGAGTTGTTAACATTGTAAATGGTTTTGGTGGAGAATTAGGTCGCGCATTGGTGACAAATCCTAAAGTATCGAAAGCTGCATTTACAGGATCTACAGCTACAGGACGTTTCGTGATGCAATATGCAACAGAAAATATTATTCCGGTTACCTTAGAATTAGGTGGAAAATCACCAAACGTGTTCTTCGAATCTGTGATGGATCATGATGATGATTTCTTAGACAAAGCAATTGAAGGTGCAGTATTATTTGCACTTAATCAAGGTGAAATTTGTACGTGTCCGTCACGATTATTGATTCAAGAATCTATTTATGATAAGTTTATTGCACGAGTTGTAGAACGTGTAAATATGATTAAATCAGGAAATCCTCTTGATCCTGAAACAATGATTGGTGCGCAAGCTTCTCAAATTCAGTATGACAAAATTTTAAGTTATATTAAATTAGGAAAAGAAGAAGGTGCAGAAGTTTTAACTGGTGGAGATGCTAATCATTTACAAGGTGAATGCGAAACAGGTTATTACATCAAACCAACTTTATTAAAAGGTCACAATAAAATGCGTGTATTCCAAGAAGAGATTTTCGGACCTGTGTTAGCTGTTACTACTTTTAAAGATGAGGCAGAAGCAATTGCAATTGCTAATGATACAATATACGGTTTAGGTGCTGGTGTTTGGACGCGTGATGCTCATCAATTATACCAAGTTCCTCGTGCTATTCAAGCCGGACGTGTTTGGGTTAATCAATATCATAGTTATCCTGCTGGAGCGCCTTTCGGAGGTTATAAACAATCTGGAATCGGACGTGAGAACCACAAAATGATGTTAGATCATTATCGTCAAACTAAAAATATGTTAGTTTCTTACAGCAAAAAGAAACTTGGATTCTTCTAGTCAAAACATTTAAAAATGCTACCATTGATATCTATTTTAATAATAATTTAAAACCATAATATTATGATTCCAAAAACAATGAAAGCGGCGGTTGCACAAGGATATGGACAACCTTTAAAAATTCAAGAAGTTCCAGTAAAAACTCCTGGGCGATATGAAGTTCTCGTAAAAGTAATCGCATGTGGTGTTTGTCATACAGATTTGCATGCAATTGATGGAGATTGGCCTGTAAAAGCTAAAATGCCTTTAATTCCTGGACACGAAGGGGTTGGTATTGTCGTAGCATGTGGACCAGAAGCTCAAGTGAAAGAAGGTGACGCTGTTGGTGTTCCTTGGTTATATAGCGCTTGTGGATGTTGTGATCATTGTATTACTGGATGGGAAACACTTTGCGAAGCTCAACAAAATGGTGGATATAGTGTAGATGGTGGATTTGCTGAATATGTAATTGCAGACTCTAGGTATGTAGGGCATTTAAAATCGAATACAAACTTTCTAGAAATAGCTCCAATTTTATGTGCTGGTGTAACAGTGTATAAAGGATTAAAAGAAACGGATACTAAACCTGGAGAGTGGGTTGCTATTTCTGGAATTGGAGGCTTAGGACATGTTGCTGTACAATACGCAAAAGCAATGGGGTTGAAAGTAGCTGCTATAGATGTTGCTGATGACAAACTAGATCTAGCAACAAAACTTGGAGCTGATATAACTGTAAATGCTAAAAATACAGATCCTGGAAAATTTTTGCATAAAGAAGTTGGCGGAATGCATGGAGCTCTAATTACTGCAGTATCTCCAATTGCTTTTAAACAAGGAATTGATGTATTAAGACGTAAAGGAACAATTGCTTTAAACGGATTACCTCCAGGATCATTCGAACTACCTATTTTTGAAACTGTTCTAAAACGAATCACCGTAAGAGGTTCTATTGTTGGAACAAGAAAAGACTTACAAGAAGCATTAGATTTTGCTAACGAAGGTTTGGTAAAAGCTACTGTAACACCAGCTAAATTAGAAGACATTAATGATGTTTTTGACAAAATGAAAAAAGGTCAAATTGATGGTCGAATAGTATTAGATATAGCTAGTACAACTTAAAAAAAAATTTTTCTGTATGAAATCAATTAATCGTATATCTGCATCTGATAAAGCAAAAAAACTTCTAGTTGAATTAAAAGCAAAACATGGCGATTTAATGCTTTATCAAGCGGGAGGTTGCTGTGAAGGAACGCAACCGCAATGTTTCAGAAAAGGAGAATTTTATCTTCGATACAAAGATGTTTGCATAGGAGAAATTGATGGAGTAGAATTTTGGATTGACAAAGATTTGTTTGAATATTGGAAACATGCACATTTTGAATTAGATGTGATCGATGCTATCGGCGCTGGAGGATTTTCGTTAGAGGTTCCATTAGGTAAAACCTTTAAAGTAAACTACCGAATTTTTAGTCCAGATGAATTAGAAAAATTACAACCCGTAAAAATCAATTTATAATTTTTTCATTATTTTTTTTAGTTTTAAAATGAAAAGCCACTGATTTTGTCAGTGGCTTTTTATATAATTATGCAATAAATCTTAACCTAAAGTTTCAATAATCTTATTGATACGTGAAATAGTTTCTTCTTTTCCTAACATAGCCATAATAACTGGTACATCTGGTCCTTGTAATGCACCAACTAAACTAAGACGTAAAGGCATTCCAATTTTCCCAAAACCAATTTCTTGCGTTGTAACAAATTCTGCCATTGCATCGTGTAAAATTTCTGACGTAAATTCTGATGAATTTAAAACATCAACAAATTTTCTTAAAATCTCTTTCGAATCATCTTTCCAAGCTTTTTTAGCTGCTTTTTCATCGTAAGTAGAAGGAGCTATATAAAAGAATTGACCTTGTTCGTAAATATCTTTTACAAAGTTTGCTCTTTCTTTTAACAATTCAACCACTTTTGCGTCTAAAGCTGGATTAGCTTCGATTCCGTTTTCTTTTAAAACTTCTTCGAAAGATGGCAATAATTCTTCAACAGATTTTTGTTGTAAATATTGATGATTAAACCAAGTTGCTTTCTCTGGAGAAAAACGTGCGCCCGATTTCGAAACTTTTTCTAATGAAAATGATTGAGTCAATTCTTCCATTGTAAAAATCTCTTGATCAGTTCCAGAGTTCCATCCCAATAAAGCTAACATATTCAATACTGCATCTGGGAAATAACCTTCTTGTTTGTATCCTTTTGCAATTCCCTCTTCTGTTTTCCATTCCATTGGGAAAACTGGAAATCCGTGTTTGTCTCCATCACGTTTACTTAGTTTTCCTTTTCCTTCTGGTTTCAAGATTAATGGTAAATGTGCGAAACAAGGTGCTTCCCAACCAAATGCATCATACAATAATTCATGTAAAGCCATTGATGGTAACCATTCTTCTCCACGAATTACGTGAGAAATTCCCATCAAATGATCGTCCACAATATTAGCTAAGTGATACGTTGGCATTCCATCAGATTTAAACAAAACTTTATCATCTAAAGTTGATGCATCAATCGTGATTTTTCCACGAATCATATCATTCAATAAAACTGTACGAGAATCATCAATTTTGAAACGAATCACATAAGGCGTTCCATTCTCAATTAAAGCTTTTGTTTCAGCTTCTGTCATTGACAATGAGTTTTTCAACTTTCCTCTTGTCGACCAATTATAAATAAATGTTTCTTTATTTTCGTCTGCTTTTGCACGTGCAGCGTCTAATTCTTCTGCCGTATCAAACGCATAATATGCATTTCCAGAAGCTAATAATTCGTCTACATATTGTTTGTAGATTTCTTTACGCTCTGATTGACGGTAAGAACCTAAATCTCCACCAAAACCAACACCTTCATCAGGAGTTAAGCCTAACCATTTCAACGAATCGATAATATATTGTTCAGCACCTTCCACATAACGTGTTTGGTCTGTATCCTCTATTCTTAATAAGAATTTTCCGTTATTATGTTTTGCGAAAAGATAATTGTATAACGCAGTACGGACTCCTCCGATGTGTAACGCACCTGTTGGACTTGGCGCAAATCTTACACGAACTTCTTTTGCCATTGTATCAAAATTTTTGCAAATTTAAGTCGTTCAATTCTATAATAGATATTTATTTTAAATAATATTCTATTTTTTATCTTCGTAAAACGAAAATTCAACAAAATAAAACCACATAAAAATGAAATTATATACAATAGAAACAGGAAATTTTAAATTAGATGGCGGTGCCATGTTCGGAATTGTACCAAAATCGATTTGGAATAAAACCAATCCTGCTGATGATAGAAATTTAATCGACCTTGCGATGAGATGTCTATTAATCGAAGATGGTAAACGATTAATATTGATTGATACAGGAATCGGAACTAAACAAGATGCAAAATTCTTTGGTTTTTATTATTTATGGGGCGATGCTACTTTGGATAACTCTTTAGCCAAACATGGTTTTCATCGCGATGATATTACAGATATTTTCTTGACGCATTTGCATTTTGATCATTGTGGTGGCGCAATTCAATACAACAAAGAGAAAGATTATTTAGAAGCTTCATTCAAAAACGCAAAATTTTGGTCGAATGCGAATCATTGGGATTGGGCAGTAAATCCAAATCCACGTGAAAAAGCGTCTTTCCTGAAAGAAAATATTCTACCTCTACAAGAAAGCGGACAATTGAATTTTATCGATTTACCTCAAAATGGATCAATTTTAGAAAATTCTCCACTTGGTTTTGATATTTTATTTGTGGACGGACATACCGAAAAACAAATGTTGCCAATAATCACTTATAAAGGTAAAAAAATAGTTTACATCGCAGATTTAATCCCAACTGTAGGGCATATCCCGTTAATTTATGTAATTGGGTTTGATACACGACCTTTAATAACAGTTGAAGAAAAAAGAACGTTTTTACAAAAAGCAGTCGAAAATGAATATATTTTGTTTTTTGAACACGATCATGTCAACGAATTGGCTAAATTAAAATTAACAGAAAAAGGTGTAAGATTAGACCAAACCTATTCATTTTCAGAAGTTTTTGATTCAATTTAAAATCAATTTCATAACCGAAATGATTTCACAAATTCAGAAAAATATTTTCATACCTTTGTGTTGTCATTAAAAAAAATTATAGAAGCATGGGATGTGGATCTTGTGGAACTTCTAATGGCCTTCCGAAAGGATGTAACAATAATGGTGCTTGTGGCACTGATGGTTGTGGAAAATTATCAGTTTTTGATTGGTTATCGAATATGCAACTTCCAAATGGACAAGAAAAGTTCAATTTTGTGGAAGTTCGTTTCAAAAACGATCGAAAGTTTTATTATAAAAACGAAAACAACATATCTCTAAATATTGGCGATGTAATCGCTGTTGAAGGAACGCCCGGTCATGATATTGGGGTTGTTACACTTACGGGTGAGCTTGTTAGAATCCAGATGAAAAAAAAGAATCTTTCGTGGACTACGGAAGATGTCAAGAAGGTTTATCGCAAAGCGAACCAAAAAGATATAGAAACTTGGGTAGAGTTTCGTGATAGAGAAAAACAAACAATGGTTGATTCTCGAATTATGGCGAAAAACCTTAATTTGGAAATGAAAATTTGTGATGTTGAGTACCAAGGAGATGGAGCGAAAGTTACATTTTATTATACAGCAGAAGGACGTGTAGATTTCAGACAACTAATCAAAGAATACGCTGGGAAATTTGGCGTAAGAATTGAAATGAAACAAATCGGATATCGTCAAGAAGCAGCAAAAGTTGGTGGAATTGGATCTTGTGGACGCGAATTATGTTGTTCTACTTGGTTAACAGATTTCCGCTCTGTGAGCACTGCTGCAGCACGTTATCAACAATTGTCAATTAACTCGCAAAAGTTAGCTGGACAATGTGGTAAATTAAAATGTTGTTTAAATTTTGAATTAGATTCATATTTAGATGCATTAAATAGTTTTCCATCAATGGAAAGCCGTTTCGAAACTGAAAAAGGTTGGGCACATTGTGTTAAAATAGATGTTTTCAAGAAAGAAATGTGGTTCGCTTATGATAAAGGAGGAATTGTTTGGTACAAATTTTCGGTAGACGATATTCAAGAGTTTTTAGCAATTACTGCAAAAGGTCTAAAAACTGAACCTTTAGAAGATTTAGCTAAAAATGTAGAGGAATCGAAACCAGATTTTACAGATGTAATTGGTGAAGATTCTTTAGAACGTTTTGAACGTAAAGAAAAACAGAACAAAAAACGTAAAAGAATTAAGAATAATCAAAATTCTGGAAACGAAAAAGTTGCGGCGAATACTAATAATCTAAAACCTCAGATGGCAAAACAAAAACAGCCTAATGAAGCCAAAGATAAAGCAAATCGTCCTGAAAATAAACAAGGAAAGAATCCAAATCAGTCTAAAAAGAATAATCAAAATAGACCGATCAAAAATTCGAATCCTAATCAGAATCAGCAACTACAAAATCAGCCAAAAGAGAAGCAACAGCCAACTCAGGCAAAAGAGCAACAAGTTCAACCAAATACTGATCAGCAAAAGCCGCAAGGAAATAATCGAAATCGCAATAAACAAAAGCGAAAACCGAATAAACCGAGCAATAATAGCCAACAAAATAATCAAACAAATCAGGCTAATCAGTCAACTCAACAACCAAAAAAACAACCTCAGCAAAATAATCAAAATGCTGAGCAAAAACCGAAAACTAAGGACGAGAATCATACAAATAATTCTCAACCGAATCCAAATAAATCGAAGAATCGAAGTAAAAAAAGATTTAATCGTGGGCCAAAACCAAATGATACGCAACAGTAGTTTGCTTTTTATTTTAGTCTTTTTATTGTTTAGTTGTGAGGCTAAACATTATTATCAAGACACAAAAGATGTGAAAGACGAATGGAAGAGTAATCAACCTCAAACCTTTACGTTTGATGTAAAAGATCCAAAACCTTCGGCTGTTAACATTGGATTTGTGTTAAGAAATAATACGTCGTATGAATATAGTAACTTATATTTGTTCACGAAATTCATCGATCCTAAAGGAAACGAAATGATTGATACCTTACAGTATTACATTGCAAATCCCGATGGAAGCTGGATTGGTAAAGGAATGACAACAAAAGAAATGATGTTGGTTTATCGTGAAAATTTACCAATAAAAGACTCTGGTCGCTATCAACTAAAAGTTTGGCAAGGTATGCGAACAAAGAATTTGAAAGGAATCGAAGACATTAGTTTGATTGTTGATAAAGCTGAATAATACAGAATGGAAAACAATAAAAATCCTAAAACAAGCGCAACTTCTAAAGCAAAAAAGAAGTTCAATAGCTTTTCATTAGCCAAAAAAATAATCGTTACCATTTGGGTACTGTTTTTTTGTGCCGTATTAGGAATTTTCGGAATCTTTTGGGCGACATCTAACGGATGGTTAGGTGAAATTCCCAATGTACGTGATTTAGAAAATCCTGATATTTATGTTTCATCAGAAATTATTTCTTCTGATGGTGTTTTGTTAGATCGTTTCGAAGCAGAACGCAGAACACCAGTTGATTACAAAGATTTACCTCCACATTTGGTTGACGCATTGTTAGCAAAAGAGGATGTTCGTTTCTTTGATCATTCAGGTGTAGATATTAAAGCTGCTTTCCGTGCTATATCTTCAGGAGGTGATTCAGGAGGTGGATCTACAATTACACAGCAGTTAGCAAAACAGTTGTACACAAAAGATCCTTCTTCTAATAAAGTGAAACGTGGTTTACAAAAACTAAAAGAATGGGTAACATCTGTTCAATTAGAAAAATTGTATACAAAAGAAGAAATCATTGCGATGTACTTCAATAAGTTTGACTTTATCTATGGTGCAAAAGGTATTGAATCTGCTTCTAAAGTTTATTTCAACAAAACAACAAAAGAATTAAACTTAGATGAAGCTGCAACATTGGTTTCAATGTTTCAAAATCCTGTAAAATTCAACCCTGTAAAAAATCCTGCATTATCTACAGAAAAAAGAAATCTTGTATTAGATCAAATGATGAAATACAACAAAATTTCTCAAGCTGAAGGGGAAGCTGCAAAAGCTACACCATTGGTTACAGATAAACAAGATATTATGCAGCATGATGAATCACATTCAGCATATTTCAAATCTGCTTTGAGAAAGGAAATTCAGCAATGGATGGTTGATTATGAGAAAGAAACAGGAAAATCTTATAACCTTGAAAAAGATGGTTTAAAAATTTATGTAACGTTAGACTCAAGAATGCAAAATTTAGCTGAAGAAGCGGTTAAAAAACAATTAAAAGTTTTACAAGATCAATTCTTTGGAGAGCAACGTGGACGTAGTTTAGCACCATTTTATAATATTTCTGCTGCAAAAAGAACACAAATCTTTAAGCAAGCAATGGCTCGTACAGATTTGTATAAAAAGATGAAAGCCGAAGGAAAATCTGAAGCTGAAATCGAAACTGTTTTCAATACACCTCGCGACTCTGTTCAGTTCTTTACATGGAACGGAATTCAGTACAAAAAAGGAAAAACATTGATGGATTCAATCGAATATCACAAACATATTTTACAAGCTGGTTTAATGTCAATGGATCCAAAAGATGGAACAATCAAAGCTTGGGTTGGAGGAATCGATTGGAATTATTTCAAATTTGACCATGTAAAACAAGCTCGTCGTCAGGTAGGTTCTACGTTCAAACCGTTTGTTTATGCAACAGCGATTAATCAATTAGGATTAACACCTTGTCATACTGTTTCTAATGAGAGAATTCCAGGAAATTGGTCTCCTCGAAATGCTAATGGTAAATATGGTGGATCTCAAGATTTAAGAACTGCATTAGCTTATTCAACAAATATTGTCGCTGCTCGTTTGATTATGCAAACAGGTACAGAACCTGTAATTCAAATGGCTCGTGACCTTGGAGTTGAATCTCCTATCGTAAAAGACCCTACAATTGCATTAGGTTCTGCCGATTTATCATTGTATGAAATGGTTGGTGCGATGAGTGCTTTTGCAAATGGTGGTATTTACATTAAACCGCAATTAATCTTAAGAATAGAAGATAAACAAGGAAAAGTTATCAAAGATTATACACCTCAAACACGAGAAGTTGTTAATGAAAACGTAGCGTACACTATGATTGATTTGATGAAAGGTGTTGTAGAAAGAGGTTCTGGTTCGCGTCTTAGAAATAGATATAACATCACAGCGGAAGTTGCTGGTAAAACAGGTACAACAAACGAAAACTCTGACGGTTGGTTTATGGGATTAACGCCTAATTTAGTAACTGGAGTTTGGGTCGGAGCAGAAGATCGATTTGCACATTTCGCAAGTACAGCAACAGGGCAAGGAGCGAATACGGCATTACCTATTTGGGCTTACTATATGCAAGATGTGTACAAACAAGGAGGAAAATTTGGTGTAACTGCTGGAGATAAATTTGATAAGCCTAAGGATATCGAAAAACATTGGGATTGTTCAAATACCTATGGATTCCATCAATATGATGAAATGTATGATCCAGGTCCAATTATCGAAGGAAGTGGTAGTGAAAGCGTAGGCGAAAACTATGAAATTCCTGAAGAAGAAGGTCAATAATTAAATTGATATAAACACAAAATAGCCACTCAAAATTGAGTGGCTATTTTTATGCTTATAATTCCTCTTTTTCATCTTCGTTATCAAACTGATTGTTGTACGCTTCACGCTCTTGTGCCAATTTCTTTTCGCGTTGTTTTTTCTTATAATCTCGAATTGTCATATAGGTTAACAACACAACAAGCGCTGCAACTAAAAAATAATTAGCATACGTAAATAAGTTCGTAATTGTATCCGTTACCACCTCATCAGGCGTTACAACAGCGTTTTCTTCCATAGGAAATATTTTTATTATTGATAGAATTCTTTCGGATATTCTACCATTCCATTTATATTTTTCAGCGCATCTTCCACCAACTCAATTGCCATACAATTTTCATCAGGAACCTCAAAAGGTAATTGAATATCAAAGTCAGATACTTTTCGGTAACCAAATTTAGGATAATAAGTTGGATGACCTAACAAAATAATCGATTCAAAACCTAATTCTCTCGCTTTCTTATGCGCAAATTCTATTAAATGACCTCCAATTCCATTTCCTTGATAATTAGGTAAAACCGCTACAGGAGCAAGTGCTAAAGAATCGTAAGAAAAATCTGAATGTTTAATTTTAATCTTTGTCAATAAAATATAACCAACAATCATTTCGTTCATTTCACATACCAAAGACAAATCAGGAACAAAACTATCAGAATTTCGTAATCGTTCTACTAAAAACTGCTCACGATGATCACTATATTCTTCATTTTCAAAAGCCTTTTCAATCAATTCAAAAACCTGATTATAATCTTTTTCCTCCTCTTTCCTAATATTCATTCCTTCATAAATTGATTAACCTTATAAAATTAGAAAAAGGTTTTAACAAAACAAACAACAAATCGTATCTTTGTCGCTTATAGATTTTAAGCAAATGAGTCAACCAAAAAGATATACAATTACAGCGGCTTTACCTTATGCTAACGGACCATTGCACATTGGTCACATGGCAGGTGTTTATGTTCCTTCTGATATTTATGCGCGTTTTTTACGAAGAAAAGGAAAAGATGTAGCATTTATTGGTGGTTCTGACGAACATGGTATTCCAATTACAATTCGTGCCAAAAAAGAAGGCGTTACGCCTCAAGACATTGTTGATCGTTACCATGAAAACATCAAAAATACATTGGCTAATTTTGGTGTGACGTTCGATATTTATTCTCGTACAACATCAGATAAACACAGAGAAGTTGCTCAAGATTTCTTCAAAACATTATATGACAATAACAAGTTTACAGAAGATGTTACAGAACAATTTTACGACGAAGATGCGCACGAATTTTTAGCGGATCGATACATTCGTGGTGAATGTCCGAAATGTGGAAATCCTGATGCTTACGGCGATCAATGTGAAAAATGTGGCTCAACATTAAGTCCAGAAGAATTGATTAATCCTCGTTCTGCTTTATCTGGAAATACGCCAATCAGAAAAGAAACAAAAAACTGGTATTTGCCATTGGATCAATACCAAGATTTCTTATCAAAATGGATTTTAGAAGGTCACAGAAATGATTGGAAATCGAGTGTTTATGGTCAAGTAAAATCTTGGTTAGACGATGGTTTGAAACCTCGTGCTATGACTCGCGATTTGAACTGGGGAATTCCTGTTCCTGTTGATGGAGCTGAAGGAAAAGTAATGTATGTTTGGTTTGATGCACCGATTGGTTACATTTCTTTCACACAAGAATGGGCAGAGAAAAACGGTAAAAACTGGAAAGATTATTGGCAAAACGAAGAAACGAAATTAGTTCATTTCATCGGAAAAGACAATATCGTTTTCCATTGTATCATTTTCCCAACAATGATGAAAGCGCATGGCGATTACATTATGCCAGACAATGTTCCTGCAAATGAATTCTTGAATTTAGAAGATGATAAAATCTCAACTTCTCGTAATTGGGCAGTTTGGGCACATGAATATTTAGAAGATTTCCCGAATCAACAAGATACATTGCGTTATGTGTTGACGGCAAATATGCCTGAAAATAAAGACAATAACTTTACGTGGAAAGATTTCCAAACGAAGAATAATTCTGAATTGGTTGGAATTTTAGGAAACTTTATCAACCGTGTAATGGTGCTTTCTCACAAATATTACGAAGGAATTGTTCCTTCAAAAACAATTGAATTTGAAGAATTAACTGAAATCAAATATTTTGCAAAGCGCATTGGTGATCATTTAGAGAAATATGAATTCCGTGCTGCGTTGACAGAATATATGAATTTAGCTCGTCTTGGAAATCAATTTTTACAAGCGCAAGAACCTTGGAAAAAAGGTGATGATCCAGAAGCTGTAAAAGGAATTATGTATGCTGCGACGCAAATTGCTGCGGCATTAGGACAATTGGGAGAACCATTTATTCCATTCGCTTCTGAGAAAATGTTGACTATGATGAATGTAGAAAAAATGAGTTGGGATGATTTAGAATCAACAGACGAATTTGTAAAAGCTGGACATCAATTAGGACAATCTGAATTAATTTTTGCAAAAATTGAAGACGAAGCAATCGAAGCACAAATCAATAAATTAAACGAAAGTAAAGTCAAAAATAATATGACAAATCCAAACGCAGAACCTCAAAAAGAATTGATTTCTTTTGATGATTTCCAAAAAATGGATATCCGTATCGGAACTATCTTAGAAGCGAAGAAAGTTGAAAAAGCAGACAAATTATTCGAACTAAAAGTAGATACAGGAATGGACGTTCGTACAATTGTTTCTGGTATTGCAGAACATTTTACGTTAGAAGAAATCGTTGGAAAACAAGCAATAGTTTTAGCAAATTTAGCGCCTCGTAAAATTCGTGGAATCGAATCGAACGGAATGTTATTATTCGCTGATAAAGCGGACGGAAAATTAACGTTTGTAAATCCAGAAGAAGAAACGCCAAATGGTGTTCAAATTGGATAATTTTTATTGTAAAAAGTAAAATGTATTAAGTATAAATGTAAAAGCCACTTCGATGAAGTGGCTTTTACATTATCTCTTTAAAACTTCTATAAATTTTCCTTGTTGATTCTTTTCTAAATTAATTTTTAAAATGTAATTCTTCTTTTTAATTAAAAAATAGTCTTTTCCTTTCATTTTAAAAACCGTATCTCCTTTTTCGATTGAATCACTCACGTTAGAAAACCATCTACCATCTTTAAAAGAATCAATTTTATTCGTTTCGGGATTATTTCCAATAATTGTAAAAGATGCTGATTTTACTTTATCTTCTTTATAATTATTATTAAAAATAATATTTACAGAATAATCTAATTCAGTTTGATTTTGTCCATTTGTAAAATCACTTTTAAAAAAGTACAAATAGAAAACTATTAATAAGAAAACAAATATTATTACTTTACTATTAAGAATTTTACTCATTACATTTTTCTAAGGATGTTCTGGAAAAGTAAACGAATCTCCTGTATTTGGTTTATTCTTGTGCTGAGTTGGTTCATCTTTCTTTATCTGATACTCGTTCAATTCATGTGCCGCCGTGAAAGAAGTAACCATTGTATTTAACATTTCCGAAGCGGCTGTTGGTGAATTTGGTAACAAAACTAATTTGCTTCCAGATTTTTCTCCAATCGCTTGTAATGTATCATAATGTTGCGTCACAACAATTAGTGCAGATGCTTCTTGTGACGTAATTCCAGCACCGTTTAGCACGTCTACAGATTCTAATAAACCTTTTGCAATTTCACGACGCTGATCTGCAATACCTTGTCCTTGCAAACGTTTAGACTCTGCTTCGGCTCTTGCTTTTTCTACAATCAAAATACGTGCAGCATCACCTTCGTATTGAGCTGCTAATTTTTCACGTTCCGCAGCATTAATACGGTTCATCGCATGTTTTACTTGTTCATCTGGATCAATATCTGTTACTAATGTTTTGACAATTTCGTAACCATACGAATTCATCGCTTCTTGCAATTCACTTTTTACAGCAACCGCAATGTCATCTTTCTTTTCGAAAACATCATCTAAACGAAGTTTTGGAACTTCAGCTCGAACAACGTCAAATACGAAAGAAGTAATTTGCGTATAAGGATTATCTAATTTGTAAAATGCATCATAAACTTGTGTTTTGATGACTTGATATTGAACAGAAACTTTCAATCGAACAAATACATCATCTTTTGTCTTCGTTTCTACAACAACATCTAATTGTTGAATTTTAAGTGACATTTTTCCTGCTATTCTATCTACAATCGGAATTTTGAATTGCAATCCTGGATTTCGTATACTATTAAATTTCCCGAAACGCTCGATTACAACCGCAGTTTGTTGTTTTACTGTAAAGACGAATAAAAAAAGGAAAATAATTCCAAGAAAAACGATCACGCCTAAATATCCCATAAGTTTTAGTGTTTTGAATTTGTTTGATTAAGGTACAAAAAAAATTAGGAATGTTAAGTTATAACATTCCTAATTCAAATTTAGCCTCTTCACTCATCATATCTCTATCCCAAGGAGGATCAAAAGTAATTTCTACATAACATTTTGTTACGTATTCTATTTCTTCTACACGCTGTTCTACCTCAACAGGTAAACTTTCTGCAACAGGACAGTTTGGCGATGTAAGGGTCATCGTAACTTTTACTTCACCATCTGCATTTACCTGAGCATCGTATACTAATCCCAATTCGTATATATCAACAGGAATCTCAGGATCATAAACTGTTTTGAATTTTTCAACCAATTTTTCTCCTATCGAATCCAATTGTTCTTCTGTTAATGCCATTATTTCAATTCTTAAGAGTACAAATGTACAAATACTTTGCCTTACGTGGAATTTTTCTAAATAACTATTTTTAATGACTTAAAATAAAATAGTTATAATAGAAGAAAATCGCTTCTTTGGAGAACCCAAAAAAGCGATTTACAAACACGAAGAACTTTTTTATAAGAAAAGTTTAATCATTTAAATTATAATTAATACAATTATTAAATTTTACTTTAAATGTTTTTATACAACTACCATTAGTATAAATTAAATTTCCTTCCACGGAAGTCCAATTTGTTCCAAGTAAATTTGAGCTTATACCAAATTTTGCAGACCTAAATCCTTTCTTTACTACTATTATAGGGTTATCAGTAGACCAAACACCTAAATCGTCATTACCATAATCTCCCATCAATATTGTATTATAAAAACCTATATCTCCAAAAGCATCAAAAGCACACACTTCCTTTGCTGTAACTATTTTAAATTTACATCCTGTATTTGGATATAAATATTTTACAGAAAAAATATCCCAATTTGAGAAACCTTTCCACGAATTTAACGCAGTACCTCCATTCATAACCGAGTTAGAATCTGAAGTTGGTGATCCTGGAATTTGATTAGCTCCCACAGAGCCTGCCCCTTCTCCCGATGAGTACCAATTAGTATGTCTAAATCCTATACAATGTCCTAATTCATGAACTAAATTATATATTTTTTGACTTTCTGAAACTTGATAATTATTGTTAAAATTAGTATTAACTAGAATCTCATTATAAGCTTTTCCAGTATTTGTAGGGAATCCTGCTGCTGCAATTGTTAAATTTGGTAAACTTCCTCCATCTGCTTTCACAATTATATCATAATCACCAAAACCTGTTTGATCACTTACAAAAGTAATACCACTACCAGCAGAATTCCATTTCACTAAAGCTTCGTCAAAAGCAGAGTACCAAGACATTAGCGAATTGTCTAACCTTACTCTAATAACTCTATTATCACCTGAACTTACTAAGTTGTGTGTGTTCGCTTGTTTTGCATTTGTTTTTTTATAATCTTCTATATTTTTGGAAAACAAAATATCATCTTCAACAAGATAATAGTCTTTTAATTCTTTAATATCATCTAAGTTATGACCCTGTTCTATAATTTGATTGACAACATCATTAATCACTAATTTTTCTTGAGAATTATCGTTTATTAGAGAGTCTTCGTCAGAACAACTATTTGTAATAAAAATAGTCATCAAAAAAAGTGTAAATAGTTTTTTCATAAATAGTTTTTTTAAAAGTTGATTATACAAAATGAGATTCTCTAAAATTTAGAGAATCTCATATAGATTTTTATTTTAATCCTGTCCAAGTAGCCCATGCTGGGATAGCTGCTCCTGCTCCTGCTCCTGTTACATTAGTTCCTAATTTGAAACCTGCTAGTAAATTAGATTCTGATGTTACATTAGATATTTTTACATTAGTTAATGGATTAGCTGTAAAATAAGCTTGAGATTCTGCTCCATTAAAGTTAATTCCTAAACCAGATCCGCTAACAGTACCTTTGAAATTCTCTATATATAAATTATCAATTGTTCCTTTTGTACCACGTCTTAACATCACACCTGCTTCACTGGTTACAGTTGCAAGATTACGTCCAATTAAAGTAACATTTTTAAGTGTTGGATTAGATATTGGTACTAAAGTTGGAGTTGTTGAGTTATTATCTGCCTCAATTCCACGACTATCAGATGAAAAAGCTGTTGCAGTAGATTGATTAGCATATAAATTAGTTACCTTTCCATTCCATCCTTCAGTCCAATCAAATGAATCATCTTGGTTACCAATTGAGATTAAATTTTCAGCATTTACTGATCCTCCAAACCATTCAAATCCATCATCAGACCCTTGGTAAGTTAAGATATTGTTGACAGTAGTACCATTTCCTACTGCATAGAAAGTCATTCCATTATACTCTGCATCTGGATTGATTAATGCTCCAGCATACTCAATTCTTATGTATGAATAAACTCCTGAATTATCTGCAGGATTATCTCCTCCATAAGTTAATCCAGTTACCTCAGCTTGTACATTTTTACCTAGGTTAGTAATTGCATTACCACAAATAACTATTCCTCCCCAATCACCAGCTTGTGGATTTGATTTTCCAGAAGTCATAACAATTGGTTTTGCAGCTGTACCTTGAGCGTTGATTTTACCTCCTTGTTTAACAGCTAAATATGATGCTACTTTAGCATCTGAACCTGCATAACTTATTAATTTCGTTCCTGCTGGAATAGTTAATGTAACTCCCTTGTCTACAATAACTCCTTCTTTAATAGTATATACAGTATTTGCATTTAAAGTTCTATCTGCAGTAATAGTTCCTGAAAGAACTTCTTCTTTATTTGGTTCAATTTCTCCTCCATCATTGTTGTCATCATTATTAGAACAACTTGTTAAATATGTTAACGAAAGAATAGCTGTTAAGCTTAAGATTAATTTTTTCATTGTGTATGTTTTTATGTTTGTAATTCTGTTATTTAAAAATTTTATATTTTACTCCTAGACTAACGTCTAAACCTTTTCTGAAATTTCTAGTATCAATTTCTCCTTGTTGATTATCTTGTATTCTTCTTATTTTAGAATTTAATAGATTATCCACTGACAATTTCATTTCCCAACGATCACCAATTTCTGCTCTGGAAATAAAGTTTAGTGTTACCACTCCTTTTTCTATTATATTTCCTCTTTCAAAAGATCCTAATGAATAAACTCGATCATGGAAATAATTTCCAATTAATGTAAACGATGGTTTAAAGTTGCCTTTCAATACTTTATATGATAAATCTGCATTTAAAAGTAAAGGAGACGCCCCTTGCAGCTTGTCTTCTTTCTCATTGAAGTTTACACTTAAAGTATTCTTTGTGTCTTCTGCAACTTTATCAGAATCCAACTTTTGTTTACTATACATTACTGTTGCATTGAAACCTGCGGAAAGTTCACTATGTCCTACATTTTTAATAAGATTTTTTCTCACTTCTAATTCAGCTCCAAATACGTATGCATTTTCACCTGCATTAACAAATGTATTATCATTTAATGCTGAGTTTAACAATACTTGTGAAATAGGATTTTGAATAAATTTACCAAATGCACCAAAAGATAATATCTCATTAGATGATGGAAATAACTCCCATTTTATATCAAGATTATAGTTATCTGATGAATTAAGGAAAGGATTACCTACAGAGTTTTCTCCAATACCTTCATATCTAAAAGGTGCTTTTTCTTTAAACTGTGGTAAAGTATATGTTTTACTCGCCGAAAGTCGTAGGTTCTGACGAGAATCAAGGCTATATTTTATATTAAGTGCTGGTAAAATGAATGTTTTATCAATATCTGCATCACTAAATTTTACTCCAGACATCGGGTAATTTGTATCCCATTCTATCTCTTGTAAAACCTTATCCACACGTACTCCTAAAGAATATGTAAAATTATCATTTATAGTTTGTTCAAAATTAGCGAAACCAGAATGTACAGTTAAATCTCCATTATAAGTATAAGGAACTAAACTTTCCATACGCTGTGTATTAATAAAGAAGGTACCTGGAATATAAGGTGATGAAGCTTGATTATCTCCATTTAAGAAATCATCTAATTTATTTGGATTAACTTTTACATCACCAGAGATTCTGAAGTTAAATTGGTTAGACTCAAAATCTCTTGATTTCTTTCTTCCATTATAACCAATTGTTAATTTACCATTATAATCATTCTCAGCATTTTTGAACAATTTATAAGATAAAATTGCTTTGCCTGCATATTCTGTTTCATCAATATACTGAAAGTATCTATTATTTGTAGTTGGAGAACCTGTATTAAAAGCATAATTATCTCCATCATTATGGATAAGATTATTCGTAATACGATCTGGCATATCCGAATGAACAAGATTGTAAGAAGCTCCCCAATCAATATCTAATCTATCTGATAATTGGTGTTTTCCTAATAATTGTCCAATTAATAATAAATTTTGTTCTGTTAAAGTTTGACGTGTAAATTCGTATCTATTGTCTTGAGGTAAATATGAATCATACTCATTTACTGAACTTTTTGATCCGTTAACCATTATTCCATTAGCAAAAAGTTGATGTTTAGGATTAATCTTATAATTAACATTCAACATTCCTGTTGTTTTAGTTGAATATTCGTATTTCTTAACCTTGAAATAATCAACTTCGATATTATCATTTGTAGTCCCAACAACTCTTTGAAAACCATCTTCATACGTATAGGAGTTACTAAAACTAGCTGTTCCAAAAACATTTAGTTTTCCTTGAGAACCTACATTAAATGATTTTCCTCCTGTCAAACCATAATCTTGATTAACAGGAAAGGCACTTTTATCTGGGCTCCAACGAGAAACAAATTGATAAGATTTGATAGATGTTGGCAAATTATTTCTGTTAAATCCGTAATATTTCAAATTATTTGCAACTTTGAAAGTTCTATCAACAGCTCGCATACTAACTCCACTTCCAAATTCTATATCTAAGAACCCTTTTCCTTCGTATAATTTTGATGAAATATCGACATTAGCACCTCCTATATCCCCATATAAATCAACATTATATACTTTATTTACCCCTACAGATTGAATAATATCAGAACCAAATAAATCTAATGAAATATTTTTGTTCTCAGGTTCATTAGATGGTAGTGGTAAACCATTTAACATCGTACTATTATATCTATCTCCAAGCCCGCGAACAAAAACACCTCCTTTTCCTTCTGATTTAGAGATTCCTGTTACCTGTTGAATTGCACTTTCCGCATTCGATAAACCTTTTCTTGAAAGTTCTTGCGATCCAACATTTTGTACAATTGTTACAGATTTTTTTTGAACGTTTAACAAACTAGCCTCTGATGACTTTATTTTATTTGCTGTTACTACAGCTGTTTCTAAATCAATTTTTCCATCCTTAAAATCTTCTGGTTTCAAATACATGTTTAATGTATTCGAATCTGATAAATTTTGAGAAACAGATTGATATCCATCTACTTTAATATCCAATTGATAAGTATCATCCGGAATAGAAATTTCGTAGTGACCTTTCTCGTCTGTTTTTGCTTGAATATTTAATCCTTCAACCACAAAAGTTTTTTCAGAAAGTGGTTGGTTTGTTTTTTGATCAAATAAAGTTCCTTCTAACTTAATATTAGTTTGTGCAAAAAGTGCTGCCGAACCTAATAATAAAAGTAAAGTTAAATTGCGTTTCATTGCGATTGTATAATTCGTGTTTGTTTGATGGCAAAGTTGCTGCAATCCAATGAAAAAGATTTTTAGAAATTGTAAAGATTTTGTTAGGTAATTGTTATGAAATTATCGTAACTTTAAATGAATGTTAAGAAATGTTTTTACCTAATTTCTCCTAAAATTTAAGCTTAATTTTACATCGACTAATTTTATTTAGTTATTACAAACAATTATGAAGAACATTAAAATTTTATTAGTTGACGACGAACCAGATATCTTAGAATTCATTGGTTACAACTTAAAAAAAGAAGGTTTTGAAGTAGAAACAGCTCAAAACGGAATTGAAGGACTTAAACAAGCCAAAATTTTTCGCCCAGATTTGATTCTATTAGATGTAATGATGCCACAAATGGACGGAATGGAAATGTGTGCAGAGTTGAGAAAATTAGATTCTTTCAAGGATACTTTGGTCGTTTTTCTTTCTGCTCGTGCCGAAGATTTTTCTCAATTAGCTGGCTATGATGCTGGTGCAAATGATTATATTTTAAAGCCTATCAAACCAAAAGTTTTAATTAGTAAACTAAATGCTTTATTGAAATTAAAACAACCTAACGAAGCGGCAAAAGACGAATTCATCAAATTGAATAATTTCGAGATTAACCGCGAAACCTATAAAGTAAATTACCAAGGACAAGACTTTTTGTTACCTCGAAAAGAATTTGAATTGATTGCTTTATTAGCTTCAAATCCAGAACGTGTTTTCAAACGTGAAGAAATTTTGGAGAAAGTTTGGGGAAATGAAGTTGTAGTTGGCGGACGTACAATTGACGTACATATGCGCAAATTACGCGAAAAATTTGGGAACGATCGTTTCTCTACAATCAAAGGAATTGGATACAAAATAAATGACTAAAAGCTCGTAATGGCTTCAACTTTCAAAGTTCAAAACATCTTTCTATTTGCCTTTCTCAGTACATTATTCTTGGCTTTAGGATTTGTTTTGTTCTCTTTTTTATGGTTTGGAAATATTGATTTTATTCTCCAAGAAAAACTATTTTTCATTAGTTTAATGCTTCTTTTATTGATTGGATTATCAATATTTTATTGGTTTTCTTTAAAAAATCAACGAAGAAAAGATTTTACTGAAATCTCGAAAAATATTCCACAATTTCAATCCAGCACAATGGATTTTGAAGAACTTTCTCAAAAAATTTCTACCATTACAGAAGATCAATCCAAAGAAATTGATGTTTTGAATGAGAGAGAAAATTACAGAAGAGATTTTCTTGGAAATATTTCACATGAATTAAAAACGCCTCTTTTTTCGGTTCAAGGTTATTTGTTAACGCTCATAGAAGGCGGAGTTGAAGATGAATCTATTCGCGATAAATACTTAAACCGAATCAATAAATCGGTTGATCGATTGATTTATTTGGTCAAAGATTTGGACATGATTGCAGAGCTTGAACGTGGACGAATCAATATCGAATTTTCAGTTTTCAACTTGACGGCGCTTGTACAAGACGTTATTGATTTATTAGAAATTAAAGCTGAAAAAAATAACATCAAAATTTCTCTAAATTATCCTATTCATCAACCAATAAAAGTTGTAGGTGATATTCAGAAAATTCAACAGGTTTTAATCAATTTGATCGTAAACGCCATCAATTATTCTAATCCAAATACAGAAATTGACATCGATTTTGAAGAATATGATGATAAAATTCAAATCTCAATAAAAGATCAAGGCGTTGGGATAAAACAAGAAGACATTGACCGAATTTTCGAACGTTTTTATCGAATTGATAAATCTCGAAATCGTAACAATGGTGGATCTGGATTAGGTTTGGCAATTGTAAAACATATTTTAGAAGCTCATAAACAGAAAATTTATGTGACAAGTAAAATAGGAAAAGGCTCTACTTTTTCGTTCTATTTACAGAAAGCTTAATACTATTCTCGCTTCGTAAACTTCAAGGTAATGTTGTGTTTAAAAACTTTCAACGTGTCGTTTTTTGCCTCTTTCCACAAAAAATAAGGAGGTTTCAAATTCAATACATTTCCTTTTACAGCCAATGAATCCTCAAAAAGTTCAGCATAAAGAACTGTATCTTTTTTTAAGAATGCTTTGTCTTTATAATCAATCAAATAATAATCACTTCTGACATAAATAGGATCTTTGACACGAAGTGTTGAATCCTTTTTATCAAAATTCCATTTGATATTAATAGGATTAAAACCATCTTCGTACCCCACAAAAATACGTGTTGTATTTACAATATGACGAACAGAAAAAATAAGGACAGTAAAAAAAATAAGGATACCGATATAATATAATATCAATTCTTTTTTCATGGATTTGGTTTAGGTGTTGATTGTTAATGTACAAATATCGCCATTCTATCCTAAAAGATACATAAAAAATGTAAATTTGCATAAATTTAATTTTAATATAACTTCCAATAATGCAATATAATCCGAATGAAATCGAACCAAAATGGCAAAAATTTTGGATTGAAGACAAGACGTTCAAAGCTGAAAATCAATCAGAAAAACCTAAATTTTACGTATTAGACATGTTTCCTTATCCTTCTGGAGCTGGATTACACGTAGGTCATCCACTTGGATACATTGCGTCTGATATTTATTCTCGATACAAAAAATTAAAGGGTTTCAACGTTTTACACCCAATGGGTTACGATTCTTTTGGTTTGCCTGCGGAACAATATGCTATCCAAACTGGTCAACATCCTGCGATTACAACAACAACGAATATCGAAGGTGGTGTTGATAAACAAGGAAATGTGATTGCTGGTTACGAGAACCAAATGAAAAAAATTGGTTTGGGATACGATTGGGATCGTGAAATCAGAACTTCAGAACCTGAATATTATAAATGGACACAATGGATTTTCAATCAATTATTTGATTCATATTATGATAATTCAACTGATAAAGCTGAATCAATTTCAAAATTAGTTGAAACATTCAAATCAGAAGGTAATGCGAATGTAAATGCTATGGCAGATGATGATATCGAAATCTTTACAGCAGAGCAATGGAATGCCTATTCTGAAAAAGAAAAACAAGCAATTTTATTAAAATATCGTTTAACATTCTTAGCAGAAGCAGAAGTAAACTGGTGTCCAGATTTAGGAACTGTTTTAGCGAATGACGAAGTAATTAACGGATTATCTGAACGTGGAGGATTCCCTGTTGTGCGCAAAAAAATGACACAATGGATGATGCGTATCACGGCTTATGCTGATCGTTTGTTAACTGGTTTGGATAAATTAGATTGGCCAGATCCAATCAAAGAATCACAAAAAAACTGGATTGGTAAATCGACTGGAGTGAGTATCGAATTTCAAATTTCGAATTTCGACGATGCTAAAATTGAAGTTTTTACTACTCGTCCTGATACTGTTTTTGGTGTTTCTTATGTAACATTAGCGCCAGAGCATCCTTTAGTTTCTCAAATTACAACAGCAGAAAACAAAGCAAAAGTTGATGCTTATGTCGATTATACTTCAAAACGTTCTGAACGTGATCGTTTAGCGGATGCTAAAAATATTACAGGAGAATTTACCGGGGCTTACGCCATTCATCCATTTACAGGAAAACAAATTCCGATTTGGATTGGTGATTACGTATTGGCTTCTTATGGAACTGGAGCTGTAATGGCTGTTCCTGCTGGTGATGAACGTGATTTTGCTTTTGCAAATCATTTCAATTTACCAATTATTAATATTTTCAAAAATCAAGATATTTCTGAAGCTGCTTTTACAGAAAAAGGTAGATTCGAATTACAAGATTCTGATTTCTTAAACGGATTAGATTATAAACAAGCGGTTGCAAAAGCGATTGAAGCTTTAGAAGAAAAAAGTTTTGGACAAGGAAAAACAAACTTCCGTTTACGCGAAGCTGTTTTCTCTCGTCAAAGATATTGGGGAGAACCGGTTCCTGTTTACTTCAAGGACGGGATGCCTTACACAATTCCTACAGAAGCTTTACCAATTATTTTACCTGAAGTGGACGAATATTTACCAACATCTGAAGGTGAGCCACCATTAGGGCGTGCAACAAAATGGGCTTTTGATACAACAACTAATCAAGTTGTAGATAATACTTTAATCAATAACGAAACTATTTTCCCAATAGAACTAAATACAATGCCAGGTTGGGCAGGTTCTTCTTGGTATTGGTTACGTTATATGGATGCAAAAAACGACAACGATTTTGTATCTAAAGAGGCTGTTGATTATTGGCAAAATGTAGATTTATACATGGGTGGATCTGAGCATGCTACTGGTCACTTATTATATTCTCGTTTTTGGCAAAAATTCTTGTTTGATAAAGGATTCGTTCCTACAGATGAATATGCAAAAAAACTGATTAACCAAGGAATGATTTTGGGAATGACCGCTTATGCATATAGAATTAATGGAACAAATACTTTTGTTTCTAAATCTTTGAAAGATCAACATGAAACAACACCAATCCGTATTGATGTTAAGTTGTTAAAAGATGGAGGCGACGAATTAGATACAGAAAAATTCAAAACTTGGAGAGAAGATTTTGCTAATGCAGTATTTATCTTAGAAGATGGGAAATACATCACAGGACGTGAGGTTGAAAAGATGTCAAAATCTTACTACAATGTCTTAAATCCTGATGATATTTGTAATCAATATGGAGCAGATTCTTTACGTTTATACGAAATGTTTTTAGGTCCTGTTGAACAGTCTAAACCATGGAATACACAAGGTTTATCTGGAGTTTATTCATTCTTGAAAAAATTCTGGAGATTATATCATTCAGGAACAGAAGAAACATTTTTTGTTTCGGAAGATGAACCAACAAAAGAAGAAATGAAAGTGTTGCATCAAACCATCAAAAAAGTGGACGAAGATGTAAACAATTTCTCTTTTAATACATCGGTTTCTACTTTTATGATTGCTGCAAACGAATTAGGAAAATTAAAAACAACTAAACGTGCAATTTTAGAGCCTTTGGCTATTATTATTTCTCCTTATGCACCGCATATTGCAGAAGAATTGTGGTCAAAATTAGGACATGAAACGTCAATTGCACATGCAGATTTCCCTGTTTTCGAAGAAAAATGGTTGATTGCAGATGCTAAAGAATATCCAGTTTCATTCAATGGTAAAATGAAATTTTTGTTAGAATTACCTTTGTCGTTATCGAAAGAAGAAATTCAAGAAATTGTAATGAACGACGAACGTACAATCAAACAATTGGGTGATCGTACGCCAAAGAACATCATTATTGTTCCTGGAAAAATCATTAATATCGTTGGATAAAATTCATCAGTTCGAGTGATTTTTAGAAATGAAATGTATAAAAATTGTATCGAGAACAGAATTTTAAAACCTTATTCTCGATACTAAATTCTTTCAGAATTTCACTCGAATTGACGGTTTCAAAAATAAAAGTAAAAGCCTCGCAATTGCGAGGCTTTTACTTTTATTTTGCGTTAGGGATTGTAGTGAAAATCCTTTGCTGAATAGCAAAGATTGTAACGAAAAGCCCGCCCGTAGGGAACGCCCAAAACATATTAATTTGCCATATTGTCCCTTGTATTTTTTTGTACAGCAATAGCTCCAAAAATTGCCAATAAAAAAGCAAATGCATAGAAACCTTTCTCCGAAGGTAAGATTGTCGCATTCCAAAGACCTATGATTAAAAGCGTGATTGAAGCAATAGTTCCAAACCAACAAATTCCGTAATAAATATCGGTTACAGGGATTTGTTCCAATCGATCTCGAACAGCTTTTTGCAAAGATACTACTGCGAAAAGTCCAAATAAAAGAACGGTAAAGTAATAACCTTTCTCGTTTAATTCCATTTCGGCGCGCGTCAATCCAATAATATATCCAATCATTCCCGAGCCTAAAGCAATCCAAGAAGCTGCTATAAAAGCATTAGATACTTTTTGTTGTTTCATTTTATGTATTTTAGTAATAGATTAGCTGTAAATATAAATATAATTTAATCTGATTTACAATAAAGATTATTCTTAACTCAATAAATATG
>NZ_JAOCDF010000038.1:0-36240 GCF_029840775.1 Empedobacter sp. GD03865 | reverse complement strand
AATTTATACAATATATTAAATTATGCTTTTTTTACATAAAAACCCTAACTCATTTGGAGGTTTTGTTTTAGAAATTGAAATTGACACACTTTTTAAAATATTTATTAATCAAGCAAATGAAAATTTTGTTGTTGATTTCAAAGAACATCAATGGATTGGAAAAAAGACTCATTTTTCATTCATAAGTAACAAATCAATTGAAGAAACGATTTTGGAAGCATTTGATAAAGCTTTTATTTTTTTTCAACTTCATCCAAATTATAATTGGAGTGAATGGCAAAAAGAATTAAAAGTTAATCAAGCTTTTAGAGAATTAACCAAATTAATTAACAATTTATGATTATACTTATTCTTATTTTTATAGCAGTTATTATTATTTTAGTTGTAAAATCAAATAATTCTGACAAAAGTTATACATATAACACTTCAAACTCATCAAGCAAGATTAATACAGCTATAGGATTTAAAAATGCATGCAATTATTTGGATAAAGCACACTCAATTTTAAATAAACTAGACAAAAATAGATTTGAAATTTCTAATGATGAATATAAAAATGAATATTATTATGCGGCTTATATGTATCAATTAGGGTTTGTTTATAAAGTTTCTTTATTGGGTTATCCTATAACAACTAAAATTTTAGCACCTAATATCGGATTACAAAGAGTTACTATTGATGAAGCAACTTCAATATCTAAAATGGAGTTTATCAGAATTTCAGAAAATTATAAATATAAAAACAATATGCAATCAGATTTATTTGATAACATAATGAATCCAGAGTTTATGATTGATTTTGAACAAAAACTACCTTTACATAAGAGAATTTAACAAAAAGCCAAGTTAGTTTAAACTTGGCTTATTTTGTTGCACGTTTTCGATACATATTATATCTCGAAATTGTTCACGAAGGGCAGGAAAACTATAGAAATCATCACGTATCAAGTCGTTGTATTTCCACAGTAGTGCTTCACGAATGTCACGTTTTATAGAATCGTAGCCCGTATTCTGGTCACTATTCTCAATAATTCCTTCATTATTTATTATTTCTCTTATACATTTGCCAAAATTTTTCAGTTTTGGAAATCGAGATTTTATTCTATTTATGCATGGCAGCTTTTTGCGCTGGCTTCATCGACTCTATTGTTGGTGGTGGTGGATTAATACAAACGCCATTATCACTTGCTTTTTTACCTAATTTACCTGTTTCAACAGTAATCGGAACGCTAAAAATTCCAGCATTTAGTGGAACAGCTTTAGCAACTTCACAATATCTAAAAAAGGTAAAAATAGATTGGAAACTTTTCACGATTATGGCTATATGCGCATTTGTTTCTGCTTTTTTAGGATCACAATTGTTAACGGTTATCAATAATGATTTTATGAAGCCTGTTTTGTTAATCATTTTGATTGTTTTAGCCATTTACACTATTTTCAAGAAAGATTTTGGACAAGCAACCGAGCGTAAAATTCCTTACCACATTGCGATTATCAATGGTTGTATTGTGAGTATTGCAGTTGGTTTTTACGATGGTTTTATTGGTCCTGCAACTGGAACTTTCTTTATTTTGGGATTCGTAACACTTCTTGGTATGGATTTTTTGAAAGCTAATACTAATGCAAAACTGATCAATTTAGCAACTAATTTTGGTTCGATTTGTTTGTTTTTAATCAAAGGGCAAATTATCTGGAAAATAGCTTTACCAATGGCTATTTGCAACGCTTTAGGAGGTTTTATTGGAGCAAAATTAGCCATCAACAAAGGGAATAAATTTATTCGATACATATTTATTTTGGTAATCCTACTCTCAATTTGTAGATTTGGTTATGAAGTAATTTTCAAGTAAATGAAAACCATTTTTTCAATTATTTTTGTTTCTGCATTTATCACTGTTTTTTCTCAAAAGTTTGAGTTAAAAGATTCAGTTTTGATTGAAAATAGGACAATCAAATCAATTGATACTGATCTAAATAATTCGATTTATTTGATTTCAGATACTAGAATTGAAAAAATATTTCAGTCGAAAAAGAACAAAAGTATTGATCTCAAGAATATTATTACTTCAGTTGATGTCAATAATCCACTTCGAGCTTATGTATATTCAAATTTTAATCAACTCACTATTTTAGATGAAGATTTGAATCCTATTCAGGATATTGTAAAGATTAAATCAAACGATTTCATGCCAGCTGCATTAAAAGTTGTTGACACACAATTTTGTTGGTTTTATGATTTAATCGGGAATAAAATTGTTTACTATAATTATCAGTTACAAAAACCAATTCTGACATCAAAACAAATTTATTTGAAGTATAATGATCAATCAATCGATAAAATACATGTGTACAAAAATTTGGTGTATTTAAAAGGTCAGAAAACAATTTATGTTTACGATGATTATGGAAATTTCAAATCTAATTTTGAATTTGACACCAATCAGCAACCTTTTTATTTTTATAAAGATGTTATTTTCTATATAAATGACAATAAGCTAATATCAAAAAATATTGTCAATCAAAATTTGACGACTTTTATTGATTTAGAAAATGTAAAAAGTTTTGCGTTTAGCGAAAAAAATCTTTATACTTTGGTCGAAAATAAAATTTACACTTATACTATTTTAAGTACAAATAATTAATAATAAACTATTTAATCAATTAAAACTAATTACTAATCCTTATTTATTTTTAATTTATAATTGAATAAAAATTCATAAATCAATCGGAATAATTTTTTTCTAAAAAAAGATTTTTCTATGAGTCGCTAGCTTAGATTTTGTTTTGAAAATTAAGCTTTAGTATATTTGCAAACGTTAAAATAATTGGAAAATGCATATCGCCATAGCCGGAAATATTGGAGCAGGTAAAACTACTCTAACAAACCTTTTAGCAAAACAATACAACTGGACAGCTCAGTTTGAAGATGTAGAAATGAATCCGTATTTGGATGATTTTTACAACGACATGGAAAAATGGGCGTTCAATCTTCAGATTTATTTCTTAGGAAGCCGTTTTAATCAAGTAAAAGAGATTAGAGAAAGCGGAAAAGACATTATTCAGGATCGTACAATTTACGAAGATGCGCATATTTTTGCGAGTAACTTGAACGATATGGGATTATTGTCTACAAGAGATTATAACAACTATTTGCGTGTTTTTAATTTGATGACAAGTTTTGTAGAAGCACCAGATTTATTGATTTATCTTAAAGCTTCAATTCCTACATTGGTTTCGCAAATTCAGAAACGCGGTCGCGATTACGAAAATTCAATTAGTATTGATTATTTGAATCGTCTAAACGAGAAATATGACAAGTGGATTTCGAATTATAAAGAAGGAAAAGTGTTGGTAATCGACGTGGATAATTTAGATTTTGTTGAAAATAAAGAAGATTTAGGATTCATTTTCAATAAAATAGAAGGAGAAATTAACGGACTTTTTTAGTCAGAAAAAATAAAGTAACTTGCACGGCTTGATTTTAAATTTAATCAGGCCGTTTTTTTGCGTAAAAAATTATGGAAAATAAAAGTATTTTGAAGGGAGTTTTGTTCGTTGCAATGGGCGCTAGCTTCTACGGAATGTTAGCAACATTTGTAAAAATTGCATACGATCAAGGCTATACGACTGCCGAGGTAACAACTTCTCAGTTTGTATTAGGAATTTTGATTTTGGGAATCATCAACTTATTTATGATGAGTAAAAAAGATTTACCAAAGATTGAACAAAAAGATAAAAAAAGGTTGATTCTTGCTGGAACTTCGTTAGGTTTCACAAGTTTATTTTACTATCTAGCGGTACAATATATCAATGTGTCAATCGCAATTGTATTGTTGATGCAAACGGTTTGGATTAGTATTTTGGTTGAGAGTATTTTGGGAAAACAATTTCCTTCTGCCAAAAAATTAATTGCAATGGTTTTGGTATTATTTGGAACTGTTTTGGCAACAAATTTAATCAACCAAGAAGTCGAGTTAAATCCTAAAGGATTGTTTTGGGGATTTTTAGCAGCTTGTTCTTTTACGGCTACCATGTTTACATCGAATAGTTTAGCCAATTATTTACCAGCTTATAAAAAAAGTTTGTGGATGCTTTTTGGAGGTTCTATTATTGTGTCTCTATTTTTGTTTTTTAGCCAAATCGGACCTTATTACTTTGATGGTTTAATGAGCTTTTACAACAACTTTTCAAATGATGTAAATGGAATTCATGCATTCAATTTTAGCATTTTTTATACTTGGGGATTACCGTTGGCAATTTTCGGAACTGTCTTACCTCCTATTCTTTTAAACAAAGGTTTTCCGCACACAGGATTAGGTTTGGGAAGTATTGTTTCTTCGTTAGAATTACCCGTTTCAGTAACCATGGCTTTTGTGCTTTTACATGAACAAGTACTCGCAATACAATGGACAGGAATCGCCGTTATTATTTTTGCTATTATTATATCAAATCTGAATTTTAAGAAAAAATAAATTCAAAATGACGAATTCTTATAAGTCAATGAAAATTCAATAACAAAAAAAGCCAACTCTTAATAAGTTGGCTTTGTATTTTGAGTAAAATCTAAATTATTTCACCAAAATTTTATTGGCTAATTGATTTGTTCCATCAATTTTTTCTTGAATTGGTAAACCTAATATCTTCGCAAGCATTGGATAGATTTCTGTATTTGGAAAAACTTTAATCTCTTTACCAGACTTAATATTTGGTCCCCAAGCCATAAAAGTCGCTTTCATTTCTGGCGTTTCTTTTACATAAAAACCATGCGAACCTTTCGGTGCATTTTTGTTTGAGAAATAGTTTGGAGCATGTGCAATCAAAATAATATCTCCAATACGATTGTATCGATCATTCTTTTTATCAAAATGATATTTAGATGGGACATTTGTTGTTTTATACACTTCGAACGTATTATTCTGAACTGCTTTTATTTCTTTGTAAATTGATTCGATATCATTTTTATCTTTTACAAAAAGACTTACATAAGAACCATTTGAAGCAACTTGTACTTTTGATTCATCAATTTTAATTGGCAATTTCAATGGATTTTCATCATCAATTCTTGTCATTCCATGATCAGAAACAAAAACAAAATTCACTTTCAAACCTGTTTTTGCAACCTCATCATTCAATTTCTTGATTGATTGATCTACAAATTGTACAGCTTCCTTTGTTTCAGGTGCATCAGGACCAAAAGAATGCCCTGCGTGATCTACTTCCGGAAAATAAAACGTAATTAAATGTGGACGTTTTTCAGCTGGTAACTCCAACCAATTTACAACTTGCTGAATACGGTAATCAATTGGTGATTTTTCCGAATACTTGTACGAATACGTTGGGAACATACCATTAATAGGCGCTTCCGAACCTGGCCAATAGTAACAAGCAGCTAACATTTTGTTCTGTTCTGCAAGGTTCCAGATTGGCGTTCCTCCGTACCATTTCGGATTGATAACAGCATTTCTATTCCCCAACGAATAACGATCACCAACTTCTCTGTCTAACATATTATTTCCCACCAAACCATGATGAATAGGCGTTAAACCAGTTACAATTGTGTAGTGATTTGGAAATGTAACCGAAGGAAAAGACGGATACATAGCGTCAGCTTTCACTCCATTTTTAGCCAAAGCTAATAGATTTTTAGCTTCATGTTTTTGAGCATAATCATAACGAAAACCATCTACCGAAATCAAGATAACATAAGGTTTATCTTGTTGTTTGGCATCATTTACACGATTTTCGATTACGATTTGTTCTTCGATTTCTTGTGCATTTGCTGTAACTGAGAACGTTAAAACAATTGCAGAAAATATACTAAGTATTGATTTTTTCATGCCTCAAATTTAGAAAGTTTTATACTTAGAATGAATTAAAAAAATGTCAAATCTTATGAGAAAATTATTCAAAATTCTAACTCTTCTTCATCAACAACTTCTGAAATTCTTTTCCAATAAAAGGATTAATGATATGTTGAAACCCTTTTTGCAAGATAAAAACTGTAATTGTCGCATTAGTTTCTGGCGAATAAATCACATCTGTTCCCCACCAACCACCATGATAATAGGCATTGAATCCCATATCAAAATGATAAATTCCCAAACAATATTTCGATTGATCCGAAGGTAAAACATAGGTTGACATTGAATCCAAAATTTGTTTATTCTGAATAATTTTTCCTTCAAACAAATACTGAAAAAATAAAGCCGATTCTTTGGCTGTAGAAGCAATTCCTCCACCTCCGTACAAATCCCAAGATGGATTCAAATCATACGAATCCCACTTATATTTATCTGCGTATTGATGAGCAAGCGGAAGCGTTTGTTTCGGATATTTCTCCAAATCGATAAACCACGTTTGTGTCAAACCTAATTCTTTATACTTTAACAAATCTCGAATTGCTTTATAAAAAGGTTGATGTGTTTTTTGCTCAATAATTTCTGCTAAAAGCAAATAATTAATATCGCCATAACTAAACTTTTCTCCAACTTTTTGCGGACTTCCAATTTCCATTGCACGCTTGATTTGTTCCGCCTTCGTCCATTTATATTTCGGATGCTGATTGACTAATTCAAAATACGCATCATCTACATAATCTTGTATTCCAGAAGTATGTGACAACAAATTCTTGATTGTAATTGCATTCAAATCATAACCATCTTTTTCGAGCAATTGACGCGTCTTGTTAGACAATAAATTCTTGATTGACTGATTGATTGTAACTTGATCTTTTTCTACTAATCTCAAAATAGCAGCAGCCACATAAGGTTTGGTATTACTTGCGATTAAAACCGGTTGTTGATGATTTAAAACTTTATTCGTTTTAATATCCGAAACTCCTTTTGCATAACTCCACGAAATTTTTTGTTTTGGTGCTTCAACATGAACAATAATTCCGACAGCGTCTTTATTTTTCTCGTAAATCGAATCTATTTTAGATTGAAAAATGGTTTGCAGTTGCGAGACTCCAAAAAATGGAATGAATATAATACTGAGTAGAAGTGTTTTCTTCATATAATAAATTATTTATTTTGAAAATCGTTTTTATGAAATCCAAGTTCGCTTAATTTTTATAATTTTCCATTCATTATCAATTTTCTTAATCCAAATATCATAACCTTGACCACAAAGCTTTCCACATATAACACCGATTTGCAAAAAACCTTCTGTTTTAATATCATTAAAAAAGATTCTTCTGAAACTAATTTCTACATCAAGATTTTTAAGATCTTCATATTCATCCCAAGTCTTATAATCTTTAAAAGCCTTTTCTAAATTTGGTAATTCACTTGCTTTAATTAATGTATTATTTGCTTTGATATTAGAATTATTGATGTTAATCACAAAATTTGAACTATCAGATTTCACCCAATTTGTTCTAAAATTTTTAAATATATTTTCATCAAAATCATCTTTTCTATATCCACTTACAGTATCATAAATAGCAATCAATCTTTTTTGATTTCTAATTTTTAACATCTCATTATTGTAATCATCTTTCTCTTTTTCAGTAACATTTTCTTGAAATTCTATTGGCTCAATATTTACAACGCAACTATCTATAATTTCATGAAATATTTGTGAATAAACTTCATTCTGAAAATTATCTGTATTAGATTTTTGAGTACAATTTACTAAAGTGAATAGTAAAAATGTAATGAATAAAATTTTCTTCATTTCATGTTATTTGATTTTAAAGATAAATAAAAATTGATTAAATATTAGTGAGATCCTAAAACGGGCTCAGGAAGCAAAAAAAGAGCTAAGATTACTCTCAGCTCTTTTTAGATTTATTAATTTCAATTGATTATTTAATCTCAACACGAATTCCTTCGCTTTGCGCACTCAATTCTGGTGCATACATATTCTGCATTGATGTAATTCCGTTCGAGAAATTACCTGCATTATTCGCTTTCAAATCATATTCGAAAACGTAAGTTCCTTTTCTCATATAATCCGAAAAGAAATTGGTTGCTGCATCGCGCGTGCTTTCGTAATAACCAAATTCTCCTTTCCATTTGTAACCAGAAAGCACATTCACAGGCTCGAAACCACTTGCTCGCATATCTTTAATATGTACAAATTGCATGTTACGATCAACCGAAATCTCTAATCGAACAGTTACAATATCACCCACTTTTATTGGTGTTGACGGTGTAATTTCTTTCAGAATTGGACCATTTGCAGAATTCGATTTAACAAACAATTTCTTATTGAATTTGATTCCCGTTTCGGCAGATTTTATTTTATCTAAATCTTCAAAATATTGCCAATACATCGCTCCCCAAGCAACACCTGGAGAAGTTTTCGAAACTTCAACTTTACCCATTTCAGGTTTAATTTCTTCTTTGTTCCAAGAAGTTTTTACATAACCCGAACCAGATTGCGTATTGTTATCTAAATCAATTTTTTGATTTCCGATCTTCACTTCAATTCCTTTCTCTGCATCTATCCAAGATTTCCCGAAATTCATTAAAGCATAAACCGCTTTTGTCGTTGCTTTTGTCGAATTCCACTGATTTGTTTGACGATTTTTCAATAACCAAACTTTCATTTCTTCTACTGATTTCTCGTCTTTTGTAACTTCATCAAACGCTTCAATTAACAACGATTGTGTTTCTACAGGCGCTTGATACCAAAACCAACCCGGTTGATTTTCTTTCCAATACATACCCATTTCATCCGATTCTACTGCTTTTTCTTTGATTGAATTCACAACAATTTTAGCCGCAGATTGCATTCCAAAACGATTCATCACAATTGCAGCCATTGCTTTTTGTTGCAACGATAAATCCAGTTTTGTATCGTTCAAATTCTTTAACATTGCCGTTTTCATTTCTTCCAACTCTTTCGACATCGGATAATCTTCTAAGAAGAAAGAACGCGCATATAAATAATGTAAACCATCTGAATACACCACATCCTTGAATGATTTTTGATCTTTTTTGAATTCTTTGAAACGTTTTAAATTCTCATCGTCAATAAACTGAATTGCTTTTTTGATTAATGGATTCACATCAATTTCAAATGCTTTGAAATTCACATCCATTTTCTTCATATTTCCGAAACCAGAAACGATATGCGTTGTGATATATTCATTTGGACGACCGCCATCAAACCAAGCAAAGCCACCGTTTGATAGTTGCTTATCCGATAATTTTTGGAAAGCCGATTTCATTTCTTTTTGCATTTGATTCAATTGAAATAAAACTGCAATTTGCTTCATTTGTTCTTCTTCACTTTCCGCATTTTTCACCCAAGGTGTTTCTTCTAAAATGATACTTTTCAATTCTTGGTTCAATTGTAATTTTGATTTCAATTCACCGTTTTTGTTCCAATCATCAAAAACAGCTTTAATTTTTGGATTCGAATTAATCACTTTCTCCGAAATCATATTTCCATATAAACGCGAGAACACTTGCTCAGCGCATTCGTAAGGATATTCGCGCAAATAAGGCAACGAGAAAATCGCGTACCAAATTGGATTCGAAGTCATCTCAAACGTTAATTTGAAATTATCCAAAGAAGTCGATTTATTGTTGATCATATTCTCAAATTGGAACGATTTCTTTTGACCTTCTTTCACATAAATTGGCAACGTTTCTGTCACCATCATACGATTTGTCAAAATTGGTAAAGCCGATTCTTCTCCATCAGAAAAATCTCCAGCCGAAGCCACCACACGATAAACAACCGCTTGTACATTTTTCGGAACATCAATTATCCACGTCACTTGATCCGAATTTCCTTTTGCAACAGAGAAATTCTGAACTGCATTTGTCAATTTGAATTGTGCATCAATTGGTTGATTGGTAAACGCATCAAACAACATCAATTTCGCAGAACCATTTAATACCTTATCTGATAAATTATTAATCTTAGACGAAACCGAAATTTGATCGCCTTCACGTAAGAAACGTGGCATATTTGGCACAACCATCAAGTCTTTTTGCGTGCGAACATTTTGCTCCAAATAACCTGTTTTAAGGTCTGGCGTATGTGCAATTGCCATAAATTTCCATTCTGTTAAACTTTCTGGCGTAGTAAATTCTATAATAATATTTCCTTTTGCATCTGTTTTTAAGTTTGGATAAAAGAAGGCTGTTTCATTTAAATTTGTACGCGCTTTTACATTATCTAAAGTTGCGTTTGCCTCTTTTTTAGTTGTAATAATCACTACTCCATTTGCTCCTCTTGCTCCATATAAAGCAGTCGCCTCTTCTCCTTTCAATACATTCATAGACTGAATATCATCTGAATTAAGTTCTGGCATTATATCATACACAACTCCATCTACAACATAAAGTGCATTTGAAATTTCGGCAGAAGAAACTCCACGAACTGTTACATTTGCAGAAGCTCCAGGTTCTCCTGCTTGAGTTGAATAACCTAACGATTTCTTATCTCTTGTAATTCCTAAAGCTGTTACAACAGAACCTTCTAAACTTACATCAGCAGCAGCCCCCATTTGTACCTCAACATGAATTTCATTTTCTGATACTTCTTTTATTTTTACACCTGGCGCAACAGACTTCATCATCATACGATTCATGCGATATTGATTGAAACCAAAATCAAATAAATTAAGGTCTAATCCTGCATATCCTCTTGCATAAAAATCATAATTTGTACGATAATAAATTGCTCGAGATTGATTTGTTATATAAAATTGATATAGATTAAAAGGGTTATTTCTTCTTGAATTTGTAAAATCATACACATTAAAATCTAATGAATTTGACGCAAATTGATCCAACGAAGCGTCGTACATACTTGTTAAAACCTCAGCTGAAACTTTATCTTTATTTGGTCCTTCTATTTTTAATTGCCATTTTTCTTTTGCACCTGGCGTCAATTTATCACGTAAAACTTCAGCCGTAACTTTCAGTTGTTTATTGGTAAACGGAACTGCCAAATTAAGACTTCCTGTTTGCACATCATTGAATTTCGTCATGGCATAATTCACATAAATTCCACCGCGATATTCTTCTTTAATTGGAATTTCGACTACAGATTTTTTACTCAAATCCAAAAAACCTTTCTCAATAATTGTTTGATTCGCCTCTACTTCATAATACACAAATGTATTTTTAGAACCCGATTTGAACTCAATTTTTGCAACATCTTTTGGTTCGAAAGTCAATTTATTAGGCGAAACTGCTAAAAGTGTTTTAATTGCATTTGCTTTCTTTTCATTCGAAACATAAATCAATTTATCCACTTCCACTTTTTGTGTTCCGTCCATCACAAAACCTTTTACAACATAATAACCCTCTTCTAAATTTGACGCTTGATTGAATTTTATTTCATCTGAAACTTTTGTATCAAAATCACTTTCGAAAACCTTTTGATTAGTTGTCCATGTTTTAGGATTAATTTCATCACCATAAGGCTCATTTGGAAACAATTTCTTGAATTCTTCTTTCGTATAAACATTATAATCTGTTGTAAATTTTTGACGACGAACAACTTCTTTTGGCGCATTTAACGAATAAATTTCGATATGACCTTTTCCATCTAATTTTTCATCATTCAAGTTTTTCACTTCAACTTTGAAAGCTTTCAAATCGTCCGCTTTTGTTTTCTCCGAAACAGCTACATTCAACGACATTCTCGTATCACCAACTTTCACCGAAGAAGACTCAGACTGCGTTTCTCCATTGATATCTGTTGCATTTACTTCGATAAAATAATTGTACGTTCTTACCTCATCTTTCTTTTTCTCAGAAGCCGGTTTTGCTACAAATTCAAAGTTAAATTTTCCTTCTGCATCAGTTGTTGTATCACCAAACGTAATTTCTTCTCGCTCGCCACGATCTGCTGGAATTGAGCGATACCAAGGCCAAAACGTAAAAATTTCTTGACGATAAACACGGTACGAAACTTTTGCATTATCGATATTAGCACCAGAAAAAGCGATTGCTTTCCCTTCTACTTTTACCTTGTCATTTAAACTATAAACACCTTTATTTTTCTCTATTTCAACTTTGAATTTTGGACGTTTATATTCTTCCACTTTGAATGAATAATAACCTTGAACATTTACAGGTCTAATCGTGAAATTCCCTGTTAATGCTGAACTTGGCAAAACAAAACTTCCATTTACAGAACCAAATTCATTTGTTGTTAAATCAACTTTAGAAAGTTCTTTACCATTGACATCAAACAAAGCAATCGTCAATTTAGAATTTGGAACGACATTTCTCGATTTATCATTTGATGAATAATAAATTCCTTTGAAATAAACCGTTTGCCCAGGACGATAAATTGCACGATCTGTGAAAATCTTGACAGAAGAATCATCATCTTCATCATCACGATCATAATCGTAGTAATACGTTGAATAAATAGTATGTTCGTCTTTCACGCGATATTGAAGATTTCTCCAACCCGAAGGAATTGTAATTATTCCATCTTTATCCGACGTTAAAATTTTAAATTCCTTTTTATTATAATCTGACAAATTAGAAAACTCAACCGCAACATTACTTTCTGGTTTTCCAGTTTCACGATTCACAACCGAAACCTTTTCATTCAGCGAGTTTATCGCATATTTCGAAACCATTATATCCAAATAATCAATATCGTCTTTTGTGTTGATTCTGAATTCAGAATTATTCGAAAATAGGACAATATAACGACCAGATTTTAGTGGATTTAATTTAACAATTGTCGAATGATTTTGATAATCTTCAAACGATTTAACATCAATTGCATATTGATCAACAACCTTTAAACTATTCAGAAATTTTTGAGCTTCTGCAATTTTATTTTCGTTGTAAACATTTAACGCTTGTACTTTATCTTTTCCATCAAAACCTTCATTATAAGCGAAAATTCTCACAAAAACTTGCGACAAATTTTTATGCGTTAATTGAATTGGTGTATTCTGATTTTCATTAATATATCGCTCTGCTTGTACACTTAATTCTTGCGATTTTATCTTCGAAACTAAATTATTTATATTCTCTAATTCCTCCGAATTTGGATAAAGCTTCGCAACTTTTTGTTGTAGTTCAAAAATCTTATTTACGTTCGCCAATTTATCTTCTTGCAAACCATAATAATCTGTCGCTAAAGTTGCATACACATAAGACGAATACCAGGCTTTTGGATATTTTGTTGCTAAAGATTCTTTTTGTTTAATAATTTCTTGAACCGAAGTCGAACCGCGGTTTGAATCAATTAAAATCAATTCATTGTACAAAACAGCATTTTCGTTATTCTTTTGTTTATTAATCTCAACTAAATCAGAAAGCAATTGATTTGCTTTATCTTTTTCATCATTCTCATTCAGATAATTGATATAATTTCTTGCTAAAACATCATACAATGTTGGCGTTAAATCAAATTGTTGTTGCGCATTTTTCTTATCCTCAGCAAGATTCAAAATCATTTTATAATCTTGAGATTTTGCATTTATTAATTCATTTTTTGGTTGAATTGATTTCGAAAAATAATCATTAATTGTTTTCTTAAAAGTATCTTCTGTCCAAAATCTCACATCATTTGTAGCTTGATTTTCGACATTTGTACGACTATTGATTTTCCAACGATTTTCGTTGTAATACAATTGATATAACTCAGCTAAATATGAATAAACAATCGCATTATTTACAATTGATTTTTCATCTAAATCCTTTTTAAACAAATCAAAAACGAAGTTTACATCATCTGTTTCATCAGAAGTTGCAACTTTTATTTTTGCTTCATAAAACAAAGCTTTCAGATAACTTTGTTGATTATTTTGCTTTTTTGATAACGTTTTAAGTTCATCAATTTTTGGTTGGATAGATTTGAATTGACCATTTTGCATTTGCTGGTCAATTTCTTTCCACTTTTGATCAATCGTTGGGGATTGAGCCATAAGCATCGAATTGGTTAAAATTAATAATAAAAACAGTAGCTGTTTCATAGATTCTTTCTTTTATCAGTAGATGCAAGTTACGGAAAAATGGTTGGTTCTGGAAGTAAAAAAATTATCAAATGGTTGATATATAGCACAAAAAAAAATCTGAATGTTGCCATTCAGATTTTTTGATATATAAGTTGATTAGTTGTAGTTTTTATAAATCGTCTACGTCTAAATCTTCGTCGATTTGTAAATCATTTAATTCAGCATCTTCTGCAAAATCAATATCTTCTTCATCGTCTAAATCAACCATCATGTCTTTTTTAGGCGCTTTAAGAGGCATTGAACCGAAACGGTAAACCGTTAATGGATAATTAAGAACAGCTGGTTTATCTTCTACAGAAATTAATTCAGCCACAAATGTCCACATTTCCATAAAATCATATACAAAAGCCATACGATCTCCTTGATTAGCAAAAGCTTCTTTGATATAAAAATCAGCCATTGTTTCATCAGTTCCATCATCAGACATATCCTCTAAAGGAATTTCTTTTGTTTGGTTTCCATCTTCATCTACTTCATAGAACGATGCCAACTCCTCACCTTGTAAACTAAAAGCACTAATAATACCTTTGTACAATGTGAATAATGTTTGCTTCTCTTTAATTTCTATGTCTCTAAAAACATCCTCTTTTGCATCAAGGAATACACGAATTTTATATATCACTTTCTAAATATTTTTCGGTTCCAAATTTAAATCTTTTCCCATATTAATTACAAATTCTAATGCAGAATTATAATTATTTTCTACTTCGCCTTCTAAAATTGCTTCTTTGATGGCATTTTTTAAGATTCCAATCTCTTTTCCTGGCTGAATATCAAATATTTTCATTATTTGTTCACCTGTAATTGGTGGTTGAAAATTACGTACTTTATCACGTTCTTCAACATCTTTTATTTTTTGTTCTACAACTTCAAAATTTTGTTTGAAACGTTTTTGTTTACGTTCATTTTTTGTTGTAATATCAGCTTTGCAAAGCGTAATTAAATCGTCGAAATCTTCTCCAGCATCAAACAATAATCTACGTAATGCCGAATCTGTAGCATCGTCTGTTACAACAGCAATTGGTCGAGAACTCATCATGACTAACTTCTGAACATATTTTACTTGCGGTCCTAATGGTAATTTTAATCGTCTGAACAATTTTAATACCATTTTTGATCCAACAAATTCATGCGAATGAAATGTCCAACCTACATTTTTATCAAAACGTTTTGTTACAGCTTTTCCAATATCATGCAACAACGCTGCCCAACGTAACCAAACATTATCTGTGTTGACAGAAATATTATCAACGACTTCTAATGTATGATAAAAATTATCTTTATGTTTTTGACCTTCAACCTCTTCGATTCCTTTTAACGCAACCAATTCTGGTAAAATATGTTGCATTAATCCTGATTGTTCCAACAACAATAATCCGACCGAAGGTTTGTCAGTCATCATAATTTTCTGAAACTCATCCATTACGCGTTCAAAAGATACGATATTAATACGTTCTGCATTATCAATTATTGCCTGAAAAGATTTTTTTTCTATTTCAAAATCCAATTGAGCTGCAAAACGAATCGCACGCATCATACGCAAAGGATCATCAGAATAGGTAACATTCGGCTCTAATGGTGTTTTGATAATTTTATTATTCAAATCTTCAACTCCATTAAAAGGATCAATTAATTCACCAAAATTCTCTTTATTCATCGAAATTGCCAATGTATTGATCGTAAAATCACGACGTTTTTGGTCGTCTTCCAACGTTCCGTCTTCAACATGTGGTTTTCGACTGTCTTCTGAATAACTTTCTTTTCGCGCACCTACAAACTCCAAATCTGTGTCTTTATATTTGAACATTGCTGTTCCAAAACGTTTAAAAACTGAAACCTGTGATGTATATCCTAATTTATTAGCTAATTCTTTAGCCAATAAAATTCCATTTCCTACTGTTACAAAATCGATGTCTTTTTTCTGACCACGATTCAATAAATAATCGCGTACAAATCCACCAACTACATAAGTTTCTTGATTGATTTCATCAGCAACTTCTGCTACATTTTTAAAAATTGGATTTGATACGGCTTCTAAGATTTTCATTCTGCAAAAGTATAAGTTTTGAAATAAAAAACTACTCTCTAATAACTTTTACTTCGTTATCTAGACCTAATTTAATTATCGTTGATGCAGTAAACTGAGGTACAAAGGTTTTTATCTCGTCTGGATAAAAGTCAACACGTTCTAAAATAGTAGGATTAACTTCCGAAAACACTTTTGGAGAAGGTTCTCCTGATAAATTAGCCGATGTAGACACAATTGGTCCACCTAATTTCCCTATGATTTTCTTACAAAACAAATCGTCTGTTAATCGAATAGCAATTGTATTATCTTCTGCGACTAACGATTGTGGTAAACCTTTTGGATTATCGTAAATAATCGTAAGAGGTTTCTCATTCAAATCAATCAAATCCCAAGCTAATTCTGGCACCTCAACAATATTTTGTAACATGCGTGGAGAATCAACCAAAATAATCAACGATTTTGATGAAGGACGATTTTTTATCTGATAAATTTTTTCGATTGCAGCCTCATTCTTCGCATCACAACCTAATCCAAGAATTGTATCTGTTGGATAAAGCATTGTTTCTCCTTGTTTTAGTTTGGCTACAATTTCGTTAATATCTGACATTTTATTTGTTTTATGAATTTGAATGCAAAGGTATTGTAGGAAAGTTAAATGAAGTCGATTTTCTTAGAAATATTATTTATCACAAAATAGATTTTAAATTTCATAAACCTTAAGATATTCTTTTGCCGCTTTATCCCAACTAAAACTTGCAGCTCTTTTGATATAGGATTCAATAAAATAATCTGAATTTTGATTGTATTGATTTAACGCATCTATCACTATATTTTTCATGTATTCTGGATCAAAATCATTCCAATAAAACGCATCTTTTCCACCAATTTCTGGTAAAGACGTTTTATCAGATAAAATAATTGGTTTTCCAAAACTCATCGCTTCTAACGGAGGTAAACCAAAACCTTCTCCTGTTGAAGGAAATAAAAACGCTTCGCAATTTTGCATATAAAATTGTTTTGCTTGTTCAGAGACTTTTCCCGACAAAAAAACTTGGTTTTCTAATTTTTCTTGAGCAATTAAATCTTTTATTTTTTGACCATAGGCATTCGTACAATTCCCAGAAATAATCAAATTAAAATCTGGTAAAAATTTCATCATTTTTACAAGTGATTCAAAATTCTTCTTTTCAAGAAAAGCTCCGATCGTATAAAAATAAGGTTTTGAAATATCTAATAGACATTTAAAATTATCGCAATCTAAAATATCCGAAATTGAATTTCCATTATAAATTATTGTATTTTCTATTCCCGAAATATCAAAATATTGCATAGTTTGTTTCTTTGCATATTCAGAAATAAATGTGATAACATCTACTCGCTTAATCTTTTCTTTAAAATATTTAATGTGATTTGGACTATAATCAAGCGAATTTTCTTCCATAAAATTAACATCATGAATCGTCAAAACATATTTTTTTGGTTTATGACAAGGTTCAACTTTTATATTTTGATTTAAGGAGTGCCAAACATCATACTTTTCACGCGTTCTGAAAAACGGATTGCGCATTAAACTATAATATTTTTTATAATGAAATTTAGTACCAAATTCAGTCCTTAAATCTTCAGGTTTTTTGTAAAGTAAATAAATTTGATCATCAAAATTTAATTTAGAAAGAGCTTTAATCAATTCGTAATTAAAAACTCCGAAACCAGTTGCACGATTCTTTAGATTATGAGATTCTAAAAGAATTTTTTTTACCATAAGTTAGGTTCTAAAATTTTAAAAAAACTTGTTTTAAGTTGTCCTTATTTTCAACAAAAATAGACATATCTTTGACAGATTAAAATGAAATATAGATTTTTTCTATATTAATTATAATATTTTGAAAAATGACACAGAAAATTGTCGTAAATAATAATTATAAAACTACTCAAACCGAAATCAAATCTATTATTGATAATTTTGATCTGATTGATGATTATATTGCAAAAGGTACAAGAAATTCTATCAAAAAAAAGAGATTAGAATCGGGTAAAATTGCAACGATTAAATCATTCAAAATTCCGAATATTGTTAACAAATTTGTGTATCGATTTTTTAGAAAATCAAAAGCTGAACGATCTTATGAATATGCAAAACGATTGATTGATTTAGGTTTTTTGACGCCATATCCTATTGCTTTTGTAGAAAATAAAACCGCTATAAATTTTAATGATAGTTACTATTTCTGTGAATTAGTTGAAGCTGATTTAACTTATCGTGAATTAGTTGAAATTCCAACTTGGGAAAATCGAAACGAAATTTTGAAACAGTTTACAAAATTCACTTTTGATTTACATGAAGCTGGAATTGAATTTTTAGATCATTCTCCTGGAAATACTTTAATCAAGCAAGTTGGAGATAATCAATACGAATTTTATTTGGTTGATTTAAACCGTATGAATTTTCACAATTCAATGAGTTTTGATATTCGAATGAAAAACTTTTCTCGTCTAACTCCTCAAAAAGAAATGATTGAAATTATGGGAAAAGAATATGCGAAACTTATTAATAAACTGGAACAAGAAGTGATTGAAGAAATGTGGAATAAAACACAAGAATTCCAACAAAAATTTCAGACAAAACAAGCTCGAAAAAAGAAATTCAAAGCCATTATTGGTAAAAAATAATAACAAAAAAGCAGGTTTGATTTCAAATCTGCTTTTTTGTTACTTTATCATTTCAGAAAATGGAATAATAATCTCATATCCTTTTTCTTTAAAATAATCGTGCATTCCTTCTCTATAGGTCACCAAAATAAAATCTCCACCCCAAGCTCCTAGGCTTTTTACAGTTCCTAAATAATCAGGGAAATACAATTCTTTGACTTGCGGAATTTGCATAAAATTACCTAATCGTGCTTGATATTCATCCAAAATAGATTCTAAATCAGTTAAATTCTCAACTTTAGTTGCTTTAACAACCAAATCTGAAAGTTCTCGAATCATTTTCCAATCTTTTGGTTTGTTTTTGTAATGATTTCCCACAACGGCTTGCGTATCTTGCTTTTGATTAAGATAAACAAAATAAAGTTGATCTTTAAAATTCCAATTCAATTCTAAATCTTCTACTTCAATAGGATTATTCGAAAACAAAATCGGATGATGATGATGTGCGCAAGCTATATCATAACCACTTGTATTGAAGGTCAATTTATTTAATTCAAACGGATTTATTTCAATCCATTGACTAATTAAATCAATCAAAGTCGAGCTACTACCCAATCCCCATTCTTGAGGATATTCTAATTTTGTTAAACATTGATAACTATTATTAGAATTGAAAAAATCAGTATTTAACGATTTAGCTTGTTTTAAAATATTTTGTAATGATTTACTTAATTTCTCGTTTGTAGAAGAAATTATTTCTAAATCATTCAATCTAATTTCGGTTTCAAACCAAATAGAATTATCAAATTTCGTCGCTTTCCAAGTGATTAAATTCTCAGTTTCTGATGAATTTTCTACAAACAAACATTGCCCATATTTCGCGGGCAATGCAAATGCTTTCGCTCCATCAATCACAATATATTCCCCGATAAGGAATAATTTTCCATTGGAACGGTATGTTTTCATTTCGTTTAGATTTGTGCCGAAGAAGTTGAGACCTCTCTGTTTATTTTTTTCACTAAACCTTGTAAAGTATTTCCTGGTCCAACCTCAATAAATTCACTCGCACCATCAGCAATCATATTTTGAACAGATTGCGTCCATTTTACAGGAGCAGTTAATTGAGCAATCAAGTTTTTCTTAATTTCAGCAGGATCTGTAACAGCTGTTGTGCTTACATTTTGATAAACTGGACAAATTGGCGTATTGAATGTTGTTTCTTCAATAGCTTGTGCTAATTCTTCTTCAGCAGGTTTCATTAAAGGTGAGTGAAAAGCTCCTCCTACTGGTAAAACTAATGCTCGTTTTGCACCTAACTCTTTCAGTTTTTCGCATGCTACATTAACCGCTTCAATTTCTCCAGAAATCACTAACTGACCTGGACAATTGTAATTTGCAGCCACTACAACTCCATCAATTTCTGCACAAGCATCTTCTACAATTTTATCTTCTAACCCTAAGATTGCAGCCATTGTAGATGGATTAGCTTCACATGCAGCTTGCATTGCTAAAGCACGTTTGTAAACTAATTTTAATCCAGATTCAAAGTCTAAAGTTCCATTTGCAACTAAAGCAGAAATTTCTCCTAAAGAATGTCCTGCAACCATTTCTGGTTTAAAATCTGGTAAAATTTTCGCTAAAATAACAGAATGTAAAAAAACTGCTGGTTGTGTAACTTTTGTTTGTTTTAGGTCTTCTGCAGAACCTTCAAACATAATTGATTTTATATCAAATCCTAAGATTTCGTTTGCTTTATCAAATAATTCTTTTGCGATTTCAGAATTTTCGTACAAGTCTTTACCCATTCCAGAGAATTGAGCACCTTGTCCTGGAAAAACATATGCTTTCATTGTATTATTTTTAATGTATGACAAATGTATAATAAAATCCTAAACTTCTTTATTTAACCTAAGTTTTGATTTTCTTTTCTATAAATTTCGTCCAAATATTTATAACGATTTGCAACAGAAATTGCATGTAGTTTTGCAATTGTATAACCATCTTTTCCATCTAAAAAACCAAGTCTCATTACGAAATAATTTAAAAAACGATAGGCAGGTTTTATAATATAATGATAAAATGATGGTTTCAGATTTTTAAGACGAAGTTCTTGTGCTCGTAAGCGAGAATAACTATTCAGTTTGTCTAAATATTCTTGTTCATTATCAAATGTAAAATGATCAAGTTTGTTTGTTAAATAACCTGTTCTACCATTACATTCTATAATCTCATGAACCATTCTATCTGATTTATATTGAGATTTAGATTTTTTAAAAATTCGAACAGCTTTATCATTTTGCATGCCCGAATATTTAATATGCTTCTTCTTAAAAAAGAATTTTCGATAAACAAAGTATGCATCAAAAGTAGGTTGCTGATTAAAAACCGAAACAATTTCTTTTTTTAATTCTAGTGGGATTCCTTCATCTGCGTCAAAAAAAGTAACCCAATCATTTTTTGCTAAAGAAAGTCCGTAATTACGTTGATTCGTAAAATTATCAAACTTACGTTTTACAAATTTAGTTTTAGGATTTTGACGAGCAATTTTTTCTGTTTTATCGGTACTAAAAGAATCAATAATAATAATTTCATCAGCAAAATCTACATCATTTAAATAACGATGTAAATTTTTTTCTTCATTATAAGTAATCAGTAAAGCTGAAATTTTAGTAGACATTGATTCTATAGAATATTCTTTTTTAGTTTCTATTTCAACGTTATTATTACTTATTAATTGCCTATCCAATGAGTTATTGTTTAGAAAATTTTCTAACTTTTCTTTAAACAACTCGAAATCAAATATTGAATAAAATTCATCAACTTGTTTTTTTATTTGACGATTGTTTAAATCTCCAAGTTTTTCAGGAAAATAATCTTTCAAATGAACACTTGTGTGATTAATTCCATCTTCGAAAGTTGCCCAAACTTTTTTATCAATCCAAGGAGAAAAAATAATAAATGATTTTTTCCCTAAAGCTTTGGACATATTAATTGCACCTCCATCATTTCCAACAATCACATCACATTCATTTGCAATTGCAATAAACTCGCGCAAATCATTACCCAACAATTCAAAATAAACTTTCGATTTGGTTTCATCAGATAATTGATTATATACTTCTTTTGCTTGCGGTAACTGTTTCGGAAAATAATTGAATAAAATATTGACATTATAATGTTGACCAATAAAATCAACCATTTTTGCCATTTCATTCAACGGATAAGTTTTTGAAGAATCAGAACCAAGCAAACTAATCATAACCGTTTTACGAGTAGAATCAACTTGATGTTTTGTGAATAAATCTTTCGCAAAGTTTATTTCTTCTTCTGTTAAATATAATTTTGGTTCTGTAGCCAAAGGCGTTTCAATTCCTAAAGGCTTCAATAAAGCCAAACGATGTTCGATTGCTAAACCTAAATATGAATTTGGTTCGTCATGTTTTTCTACATTATCTGTATACAAAAACGTTCTTCCAATCTTTTTGTACGATATTTTTTTTGGTGCATTATTGATAAAAACATCCACCCAACTCTGTAATTTTGAGTAAGCATCAATTACAATATCATATCTATTTTGATTAACTTTTTTCGAGAATTTAATCAAATTCATCAAGCCTTTGTTTTCTTTTTCGTCAAAAACAATTTTATGATCGATGTACGGATTATTCTCTAAAACAGGCAAAGTATTACTATTGATTAAATAATCAACAATAGCATTTGGATAAGCTTTTTTGATATTTTCGCACAACAATGATGTGATTAAAACATCGCCTATCATCTTGTGTTGGATAATCAAAATTTTCATAAAACATAGTTATAAAGCAAAACTACTAAAATATGTTTGATTCGAAAATAAAAAAATCCTCAACAAAACTGCTGAGGATTATATTTTATAAAATTTAGTTCTAATTAAACCGCTACATTATGCTCGCGCAATGCATCGTTTAATGAAGTTTTTTTATCTGTAGATTCTTTACGAGTCCCGATGATTAATGCACAAGGAACTTGGTATTCACCTGCAGCAAATTTTTTCGTGTAAGAACCTGGAATTACAACTGAACGAGCAGGAACATAACCTTTAATTTCAATTGGTTCATCACCTGTCACATCAATAATTTTAGTCGATGCTGTTAATACAACATTTGCTCCTAAAACCGCTTCTTTTCCTACGCGAACTCCTTCTACAACGATACAACGAGATCCAATGAATGCATTATCTTCGATAATTACTGGAGCAGCTTGCAATGGTTCTAAAACTCCACCAATTCCTACACCACCAGATAAGTGAACATTTTTCCCAATTTGAGCACAAGAACCTACAGTAGCCCATGTATCAACCATTGTTCCTTCGTCCACATATGCACCAATATTTACATAAGAAGGCATTAAAATAACTCCCGAAGAAATATACGCACCATAACGAGCAACAGCATTTGGAACAACACGAATTCCTTTTTCAGCATAATTACGTTTCAATTCCATTTTATCATGGTATTCAAAAATTCCAGCTTCTAAAGTTTCCATTTTCTGAATTGGGAAATACATTACAACTGCTTTTTTCACCCATTCGTTTACTTGCCAATCTTCTCCAACTGGTTCTGCACAACGTAATTGTCCGTTATCGATTAACTCAATTACTTCACGAATTGCAATTTGTGTTGACTCTTCTTGTAACAATTCTCTATTGTCCCAAGCTTTTTCTATGATTTGTTTTAAATTCTCCATCTTTATTAATAATAGCCACAAATATAAAAATTATAATCAAGGGATTTCATAGAGATTATTTATTATTGAATCGTTTTTTTAAATTTGCCAAATGTCACGAATATTAGCGTTAGATTACGGAGGAAAAAGAACAGGCGTTGCCGTAACCGATGAATTGCAAATTATAGCTTCGCCAGTTGATACAATTGATACATCAAAATTGATGGATTTCTTGAAACAATATATCGAGAAAGAAAACGTTTCTGACCTTGTAGTTGGATTATCTGTTCGTTTTTCAGGAGAATTAAATGAGATTGAAAATCAAATTCAACCTTTTTTGAAAAAATTTTCTGAACAATTTCCGTTGATCAAAATTCATCGTGAAAATGAGATGTTTACATCAAAAATGGCTTCTCAAGCAATGTTTGCTGGAGGAATGAAAAAGAAAAAACGTCAAGAAAAAGGAATGGTAGATAAAGTGAGTGCTGTAATAATTTTACAATCATTTTTATCACATAAACTATAACAAATTGTATCTTTGCCGTTAAATTAATAAAAAAAGATCAGAAAATGGTATTACCAGTTGTAGCTTACGGAGATCCTGTCTTACGTAAAGTTTCACAAGAAATCGATCAAGATTATAAAAATTTACAAGAACTGATCCAAAATATGTTCGATACAATGTACGACTCTAACGGAGTTGGTATCGCGGCGCCACAGATCGGAAAAGATATACGTTTATTTATTGTAGATTGCTCACCTTTTGAGGAAGATGAAGATTATGAAGATATACAGAATGAGTTGAAAGATTTCAAACGTGTTTTCATCAATCCAAAAAAAATCAGTAGTTCTGAAGGTGATGAATGGGCTTTTACAGAAGGATGTTTGAGTATTCCTCACATTCACGAAGATGTAACACGTCCAGAATCGGTAACTTTAGAATATTTTGATGAAAATTGGGTGAAACATACCGAAACTTTTTCGGATATTCGCGCTCGAGTTATTCAACACGAATACGATCATTTGGAAGGAAAGCTTTTTATTGACTATATTTCGAGCTTTAAAAAGAAATTAATAAGTAATAAATTAAAAAATATAACAAAAGGGAAAGTAAACACGAGTTACAAAATGAAATTCCCTTCATAGACCCTTAAACATAATAGAATATGGATTTATCAAGAGTTATCGCAATTTCAGGAAAACCAGGATTATACCGTTTAGTTTCTCAAACAAGAGGTGGTTTTGTTGTTGAAGATTTAGAAAAAGGTAAAAAAATCTCAATCGCTTCTAACTACAATGTTAGTTTATTAGACAACGTTGCAATCTACGGAGTATCACAAGAATTTCCTTTGGCTGAAGTTTTCTTCAGAATTTACAAAAAAGAAAACGGAGGAGAAACGATCGATTACAAAACTTCTGGTGCAGATTTGCGTAAATATATGGAAGAAGTTTTACCAGAATATGACGATTCAAGAGTTTATGATTCTGATTTGAAAAAATTATTCCAATGGTATAATATCTTACACAAAAACGGATTATTAAACATCGACTTAGCTGCTGTAGAAGCTGCAATGGCTGCTCAACAAGCACAAGAAGCTCCTGTTGCTGAAGTAGAAGCTACAGAAGAGGTTGCTGTGGAAGAAAAACCAAAAAAGAAAGCTCCTGCTAAAAAGGCAGCTGACAAAAAAGACGCTGAAGAAAAACCAGCTAAAAAAACTGCTGCTAAAAAAACAACAGCAAAAAAAGATAAAGACGCTGAATAATTAGAGATGAATACACGTAAAGATCAATTACAAGCTTTCGAAAGATTGTTGGATATAATGGATGAATTACGTGAAAAATGTCCGTGGGATCGTAAACAAACAATGGAAACGTTGCGTACGTTATCTATCGAAGAAATTTATGAACTTTCGGATGCTATCATCGAAAAAGATTCGGATGAAATAAAAAAAGAACTAGGTGATGTTTTTCTTCACCTAGTTTTTTATTCTAAAATCGCATCAGAACAAAACAACTTCGATGTTGCTGATGTTTTAAATGGTATTTGTGACAAATTAATTCATCGTCATCCACATATTTACGGCGATGTAGAAGCAAATACAGAAGAAAAGGTGCTTCAAAATTGGGAACAAATCAAACTAAAAGAAGGTAACAAATCTGTACTTTCTGGCGTTCCTACTTCTCTCCCAGCAATGGTAAAAGCTTACCGAATTCAAGACAAAGTAAAAGGTGTTGGATTTGAATTTGAAAATTCTGATCAAGTTTTTGATAAAATTATCGAGGAAATTAATGAATTCAAAGAAGAACAAAATCCAACAGATAAAGAGATGGAATTTGGTGACATTTTATTTTCTTTGATTAATTATGGACGATTTAATGGCATCAATTCTGAAGATGCTTTAGAAAGATCGAACAAAAAATTTATCACACGTTTTCAGAAATTAGAAGAAATCGCGAAAGAAAATGGTCAAAACATAGCTGATTTAACCATTTCCGAATTAGATAAATTATGGAATTTAGCGAAAATTCGCTAGTGTAAACTTAACACTATAAAGTTTATTCAAATCAACAAAAACGTTGTAATCAGACGTTTTAACACTATTATAAATAACTTTTATCGACACCAATAAAACAAAGTATTACAAATTATTGTGCACGCACAGAAAACCGACATATATTTGCAATGGTTATAGCGGGCAATAGCTTGTAATAATGGAAGGAAGTTTGTTTACTAAGTAAACAGTTTTCTCATTTTTTTGTGGTTTTGATGAAAAGGTGACTTAAAGTCGCCTTTTTATTTTTTATCAACTTCTATGTAAAATCACAATTCATAACAATCCTTTTTTATCTGAATAATTTGTAAATTTGTAGAATGCAGTTTCAATTAAATTCTGAATTCAAGCCAACTGGTGATCAACCAAAAGCTATTGAAGAATTATCAAATGGTATTCTAAATAATGATCGTTATCAAACACTTTTGGGTGTTACAGGTTCTGGTAAAACATTTACAATCGCGAATGTTGTACAAGATGTGCAACGTCCAACTTTAGTTTTGGCACATAACAAAACGTTGGCGGCACAGTTGTATATGGAATTCAAAGAATTTTTTCCGAATAATGCAGTCGAATATTTCGTTTCTTACTATGATTATTATCAACCAGAAGCTTACATTCCTTCATCAGGAACCTATATTGAGAAAGATTTATCAATTAATGAAGAAATTGAAAAGCTTCGTTTAAGTACAACTTCCTCCCTACTTTCTGGTCGTCGCGATATTTTGGTTGTGGCTTCAGTTTCGTGTTTATATGGTATTGGAAATCCAACAGAATTTCATAAAAATGTGATTCAGATTGAAACGGGGCAAATTATCTCGAGAACAGCTTTTTTGCATAAATTAGTCCAAGCTTTATATTCGAGAACAGAAGGTATTTTTCAACGCGGAAATTTTAGAATTAAAGGAGATACATTAGATATTTTCCCTGCTTATGCGGATGATGGAATCAGAATTAATTTCTTTGGTGATGAAATCGAAGAAATCTCAGTTTTCAATGTAGAAACAGGTAAAACTTCAACTAAACTAGATAAAATTAATATTTATCCAGCTAATCTTTTTGTGACTTCTAAAGATACATTGAATGGCGCAATTGCTGATATTCAGATCGATTTAGGAAAACAAGTTGAGTATTTTCATGAAATAGGAAAACATCTCGAAGCAAAACGTTTGCAAGAACGTACTGAATTTGATTTGGAAATGATTAAAGAATTAGGTTACTGTTCAGGAATCGAGAATTATTCGAGATATTTAGATGGTCGCGATCCAGGAACTCGCCCGTTCTGTTTATTAGATTATTTCCCAGAAGATTATTTGATGGTGATTGATGAGTCGCACGTTACAGTTTCTCAAGTTCATGCAATGTATGGTGGGGATCGCTCGCGTAAAGAGAATTTGGTGGAATATGGTTTTCGACTTCCTGCCGCAATGGACAATCGTCCGTTAAAATTTGAAGAATTTGAAGCTTTACAAAATCAAGTGATTTATGTTTCGGCAACACCTGCGAATTATGAATTAGAAAAATCGGAAGGAGTTGTTGTAGAGCAAGTCATTCGTCCAACTGGATTATTAGATCCAATTATTGAAATTCGTCCAACACAAAATCAAGTCGATGATTTGATGGAAGAAATCAATAAACGAGTAGAGTTAGACGAACGTGTTTTGGTCACTACTTTAACGAAACGAATGGCGGAAGAGTTAACGAAATATTTGACAAAATATGGCGTTCGATGTCGTTATATTCATTCTGATGTGGATACATTAGAACGTGTTCAGATTATGGCTGATTTACGCGCTGGATTATTTGATGTTTTGGTTGGAGTTAATCTTTTGAGAGAAGGTTTAGATTTACCTGAAGTTTCTCTAGTAGCAATTTTGGATGCTGATAAAGAAGGTTTTTTAAGAAGTCATCGTTCTTTAACGCAAACGGTTGGTCGTGCTGCTCGTAACGTGAATGGTTTGGCGATTATGTACGCAGATAAAATTACAGATAGTATGCAATTAACGATTGATGAAACAAATCGTCGTCGTGAAATTCAGATGAAATACAACAAAGATCACAATAAAGTTCCTCAAGCTTTAAACAAAAAAATAACGAAACTAAGTTTAGCTGCAGCAGATTTTGAAGAAAATCCTTACGAACAAAAACATTTGATTCAACAAGCAGCAGAGATTAATGAAAATTATTCGACAGAAGATAAAGAGAAATTGGTACAAAAATTGCAGAAAGAAATGGAAAATGCTGCAAAAAATTTAGATTTTATAAAAGCAGCCGAATTAAGAGATCAAATTCAACTCTTAACCAAAGAATAGCACGTTTTTTTTTAGTTTTAATGAAATTTTTAAGTTTTACATTTTTAATATTATTTACTCTTTTATCGTCCTGTAATACTCATATTCTAAAATCTTCTACTAATAATGAATTGATAGAAAATGAGGAGTATAGTCTCATTCATTCTCGTGAATTAAAAATTTTCAAAAAATTTGATACACCTCCAAATTATGAAAGGAATCAAAATTATACAGATTTTGGTAAATGGATAAATAACCTTCCGCTCAAAAACAATAATACAGCTGTTTATTCTTTTGATGGTCAAAAAAAATCTAATCCAAATATATATGTAGGAGTTTTAGATTTAGAACAACCCAAAAAAAATGTACAGTTTAATGCAAATGCGATGATGAGTTTGCGTTTAGAGTATTTCTTCCGTTCGAAAAAATACAATGAAATAGATAAATTGTCTAAAATTTCTACAAAGCCAATTCCTTACACTGACTATGTAAAAGGAGATTATTCTCATACGAAATACATGCAATATTTGATCTATTATTTAGAAAATACAAATTCAAATACAATTGCTGAATTATTAAAACCAATCTCTATCAAAGAGATTCAAATTGGCGATGTATTTTTTCAAAAGGGAAATATAAAAAGTCATGCTGTAATGGTAATTGATTTAGCGAAAGATAAAAATGGGAATAATATATTCATTTTGGCTCAAAGTTATTATCCAAGTCAAGACATTCATATTCTTTCTAATCCAAGCAACGATTTAATCTCACCATGGTATATTGCAAAAGAAGGCATACTTCTTACACCTGAGTGGAGATTTTTGTCTTCGGACTTGATGCGTTTTAAATAACATTTTACTTTTTCAATCCTTACATTTTACTTAAATTTGTTGTTCAAAACCTCAAAGTAAACAACAATACAGTAAATAATCGATAATGCAAAGAGTATATTTAGACAATGCAGCAACCACAGCAATTCGTCCAGAAGTAGTTGACGAAATGGCAAATGTGATGAAAAATGTTTTCGGAAATCCATCTTCTACCCACGTTTTTGGTAGAGAAGCCAAGGCACTTATAGAAATGGCTCGAAAGAACATTGCGCAGCGTTTAAATATTTCTCCTGCCGAAATTTATTTTACTTCTTGTGGGACAGAATCTAACAATACGATTATACGTTCTTGTGTAAATGATTTAGATGTTACACGTATCATTACTTCGGATATGGAACACAAATGCGTACAAGAAAGTATCAAAGATTTAGAATATCGTGGAAAAGTTGAAGTAATCCGCATCAATATTCAAAAAAATGGAGACATTGATTATGCTCAATTAGAGGAATTAGTTAAAGATCAATCTAAAAAAACATTGGTTTCTTTGATGCATGCTAATAACGAAATTGGAAATTTAACAGATATTAAACGTATTTCGCAATTGTGTCAAGAAAATAATACATTGTTCCACACAGATACGGTGCAAACAGTTGGTCATTACGATTTAGATTTCCAAGATTTGGGAATGGATTTCGCTTCTTGCTCAGCACACAAAATTCATGGACCAAAAGGTGCTGGATTTTTATATGCAAAAAAAGCTTCGCATTTAAAAGCCTTGATTGCTGGAGGAGGACAAGAAAGAGGAATGCGTTCTGGTACCGAAAACGTATACGGAATTGTTGGACTTTCAAAAGCTTTTGATTTAGCAATTGATGAGTTAGAAGCTCATGTTAATCACATCAAAGAAATTAAACAATATACAATCGATCAATTAAAAGCAGCTATTCCAGGCGTTTCTTTCAATGGATTATCAGATGATTTAGACAAAAGTTTGTATGCATTATTAAGCATCAAATTACCATTTCATGATGCCTTAATCGGATTCGAATTAGAATTAGCTGGTATCGCTGTTTCACAAGGAAGTGCTTGCAGTTCTGGTGCAGCAAAAGTTTCATTAGTTATGCAAACATTGTACACAGAAGAAGAAATTGATCAAATGACGCCTTTACGTGTATCTTTTTCATACGAAACAACTAAAGAAGATATTGATGTCTTAGTTGGAACATTGAAAAAAATCGCTGAAAAACATCAATTACAAAACGCTTAATGACTGATTTCAATCAACTTGATATTCTGATTTTAATTGCGTTAGCTTTTGGTTTTATCAACGGATTTTTCAAAGGTTTTATTTCTCAATTAATTGGGTTAGTCGGTTTTTTTGTAGCAATTTGGTTAAGTTTTAAATTTTATCAAATCATCGAAGTTTATGTCGACTCGTACAATATTGTTGCAGATAGCTTAACTTCTTTGGTTGCGTTAGTTATTACATTTGCAATTGCTTTTTTCACAATAAAATTAGCGTCAAGTTTAACACAAAAAACAGTAGAAGCAGTTGGTTTAGGAATCATTAATCGATTTGGTGGAGCGGCTTTAGGATTAATAATCTCTTTACTTTTAACATCAAGTATTTTGTATTATATCGATCCGATTTTAGAATTAGGATTTAAAGAAACAAAAGACGAAAGCCAGATTTTACCAATTTTGAACGAAAGTTCTCAAATCATCAAAAATTCTATCTTCGAAACAAAAGATAATTTAAGGACAGAATCCCAAGATTCTATTCATTTATAATCATACAAAGACAGCTTTTTTCAAGCTGTCTTTTTTCTTAACATTAATTTTATAAAAGGCACAAAAATTATCTAAAGAGATCAAAACAATTAATTTAAGATGAAAAACGATTCTTAGAAGTCGTTTTTTTATGATTTTATTTTTAATAACGACATATTGTGTCGTATAAAATCGTTCCTTTGTTTAAATTTTAAGATTATGAACAGCGCTATCATACTTTCATCCATCCTTTTTTTTATCATTGGAGCCGTTATCAGTTTTTTATATTCAAAGTCGAAAGCAAATTCAGCCATAATTGGAAATGAAATAAAATACCAAGAACTTCAGAAGCAATATGATTCGCTAAAAAATGAATTTATCGAAATAAAAGATGATGCAAATTTCAATTTGGATCAATGGCAAAAAGAGCGCGAAAAAAATACAGAATTAACGGTTCGCCATCAAGAAGCAATGAAAGCTGTGGAGGATCAGAAATCGTTTATGCTCGAAACTAATGAACGATTAAAAGAGCAATTTGAAGCACTTTCAGCTCAAGTTTTGAAAAGTAATAACGAACAATTTCTTGATTTAGCGAAAACAACATTGGATAAACATTTTTCTAATTCTCAAAACGATTTAGAAAAACGTCAACAAGCGATTGATTCGTTAATCAAACCATTAAATGAAAGCTTGAATAAATTTGACGGAAAAATATCCGAAATAGAAAAAGCTCGAGAAGGCGCTTATTCAGAAATTAAAGTTTTCTTAGATTCAATGCGTGGTACAACTGATAAATTGCAAAAAGAAACCAATACATTAGTTTCTGCTCTTAAAACTTCACACACAAGAGGAAAATACGGAGAAATTGGATTGCGTCGTGTCGTTGAATTTGCTGGAATGTCATCTTTTTGTGATTTTGAAGAACAAACTTCTGTTCAGTCCGAAAATGGTTTGCTTCGCCCGGATTTAATCGTTAATCTTCCTGGAAATCGAAAAGTTATTGTCGATTCTAAAGTTCCGTTAAACCAATATATGCTTGCGTTCGAAACGGAAGATGAAAATTTGAGAAAACATCATTTGCAAATGCACGCGAAAGCTGTACGCGAACATTTAAAGAATTTGAGTTCTAAGGCTTATTGGAATCAATACACAGAAGCACCCGATTATGTGGTGATGTATCTGCAAATTGAAAGTTCTTTTGGTGCTGCGTTAGAATTGGAGCGAACTTTGATAGAAGATGCACTAAACAATAGAATAATTATTGCAACACCAACTACTTTGATTACAATGCTTCGCACAATTGCGTTTAGCTGGCAACAATTAAATGTTGCGGAAAATATATATCAAATGCGAGATGCTGGAATAGAGTTATACAATCGTGTGAATGTTTTAATACAACATTTGGCTACGGTTGGTCATAACCTAAACCAAGCAACCCAAAGTTACAATAAAGCTATAGGTTCGCTAGAAAATCGATTTATTCCGCAGGTTAAAAAGCTGAAAGAAATCGGTGGAACTTTAATGGAAAAAGAAATTTCGGAAACTAAGCCAATTGATACAATGATTCGTTCAATAAATAACTTGGATATTCAATAATCATTCTATATTTGTACAACTTTTAGAGAGAATGAAAACAAGCCTATTTACCTTGATTTTACTATATTCTCCTGCTATTTTTGCGCAGGTGAATTTTGAAGAAAAATCTGTACAGGTAAAACCAAATTTAGAATTAAACAAAATATATAACTACTCATTTACAGATCGTAACTTTTCGATATCTGTAAATGACACGGTGTCTAAAGTCATCAACCAATCAAATAAATCGATGGAATTGGTTGACAAGAATGATTTTGCCAATAAGTATACATTTGTAAATGGTAAAAATCAATCCAATGATCCTGACGAATTTTACCGCGATTTTATCAATAATTCTGAAGGAATAGAATACGAATTCACAACAAATCCTTCTGGAGAATTTTTAGAATTATTAAATGTTCCTCAGATTGAAGAAAAATTGCTTAAAATAACAGATAAACTTGGTAAACAACGCAAAAAATCTGATGATTATAAGGCAAATATTGCGTACATTGAGGAAATGGTCAAATCGAAAACATATGTTCCCTATGTTTTTGAGCAAGAAATTCACGTTTTCAATTATTTTAATGGACAATATTTTCGTTTAGGTGAAACATATGAAGGAAAATCGGTACAAGAAAATATTTTTGGTTTTCCAATTTCTTCTACAACAAACACTTATCTAAAAGATATCAACAAAGAAAAAGGTACGTATACAATTGCTTCTGACCAAAATTTGAGCAAAGATGATTTTGAAAAATTATGGGAAGAAATGGCGTATTATATGTTGAATGATGCTAAACTGAATTTGTCACAAGAACAGGTAAAAAAAGAAATCAAAAAATATTCAGAAACAGTTGAATTAAAAGTAAAATATGAAAATACATACGATTTGAATTCAATTTTAATCAAATCTGAATATTTATTTAGCTTAAATATTGGTTCTAAGAAAACAGTTAATCAATTAAGTATAAAACTTTTAAATGACTAAATTTTATTTTTTAACGAATTTCAAACTTCATTTTAGATAATTTGCTCTATTTTTGAATTAGTTTGATTACTTATAAATGAAAATTAATTTTACATATTATCTGTTTTTTCTATTTTTTTCGATAAAAATATTTGCCCAAGATCCTATTCAAGATACAATTTCACCGGTTGTTAAAAATGATACCATTTTTAATGCTCCGCAGGAAACGATTATTTTTCCCAAAACATATTGGAATATTGGAAACGAAAAACGATATAATGTAACAACAAGTGAAGTGAAATTGGAAGATGACACGATTTCGCATCAAGAACAATATACTTATAACGTTATTATTCAAGTTGAAAATATTTATCAAAACGAAACCATTGTAAAGTGGAATTTCAGAAATATACAATTCAATTCAAAATCATTTTTAAATAATCCTTTTTCGTTAGTTAATAATGTTTCGATTTCCTTTAAAATAGATCAAGACGGACGATTTTTAGGTTATACAGATTTAGATAAAACGATCAAACAATTGGTTTTATCATCAGAAGATTTAGAGAATAAATATTTGGATAATCCTACTGCGATTGCGTTAATCAAAAAAAATCTTCAACAATATTCTACAGAAGAAAATATTGTTAAATTATTTGACAAAGACATTCGTCAATTCCATCATTTTTATGGAAAAAGTAATTTTACTTTAGAAAGTGCACCGCTTGTTTATCAGTCGTACATGGACAATTTATTCAGCACTTCTCCTACTCCAGCGACAACAGAATTGAAATTGAATGAGATTGGAGTTTCGCAAACCAATTACATTATGTCAAGTTTTCAGGAAGCCGATAAAGATTGGTTGGCCAATTCTTGGTACAGCTATTTGAAAGATTTGGCAACGAAATTAGGTTCTGAACAACCATCTGAAAAACGATTGAAAGACGACATAAAATATTACGTTAAAACGACTTCGCGTATCAAAGATAACGGTTGGATTTCGTATAATATCGAAACCAAAAAGGTAAAATTTCAAGATACTGATTACACGTTAGAGCGTCGTTTTGAGTTAGTAGACTAAAACTCGCATCAATACTGATAATTCTTACATTATTAAATCATAAAAACTTCGTGAATCAAGATTATTTTTCATAATTTTGCTTTCATTTTATATAAATTATATTCACTATGCAATTGTCTGAACAAGAAATTATTCGTAGAGAAAAACTACAACAATTAAGAGACTTAGGCGTTGAGCCTTACCCTGCCGAAGAATTCGTGGTAACTTCTAATTCTAAAGAAATTAAGGAAAAGTACGAAGAAGGAAAGGTTGTCAAGCTTGCCGGACGATTGATGAGTGTTCGTGTAATGGGAAAAGCTTCTTTCGCTGAGTTACAAGATAGCGAAGGTCGTGTACAGGTTTATATCTCAAGAGATGATATTTCTTCGTCTGAAGAAGGAATTGAGTACAATACAATTTTCAAGAAATTGATGGATATCGGAGATTTTATTGGAATTGAAGGATATGAATTCAAAACTAAAGTGGGTGAAATTTCTGTTCACGTAACAAAATTAACGTTATTATCAAAAACTTTACGTCCATTACCAATTGTAAAAACTGACGACGAAGGTCATGTATTTGATGCTTTTACAGATCCAGAATTGCGTTACCGTATGCGTTACGTAGACATGGTTGTAAACCCACATGTGAAAGAAATTTTCTTAAAACGTACACGTTTATTCAACGCAATGCGTAACTTCTTCAACGATCGTGGATACATGGAAGTCGAAACTCCAGTTTTACAATCGATTCCTGGAGGTGCAGCAGCTCGTCCGTTTATTACGCATCACAATGCATTAGACATTCCATTATATTTAAGAATCGCGAACGAATTATACTTAAAAAGATTAATCGTTGGTGGTTTTGATGGTGTTTACGAATTTTCTAAAAACTTCCGTAACGAAGGAATGGATCGTACGCATAATCCAGAATTTACAGCAATGGAAATTTATGTTGCTTACAAAGATTACAACTGGATGATGGATTTCACAGAGCGATTATTAGAACATTGTGCAATTGCTGTTAATGGAACTTCTGAAACAACTTTCGGAGAACATAAAATTGATTTCAAAGCACCTTACAAACGTGTAACAATGCGTCAATCAATTATTGATTTTACAGGATTTGATATCGATGGAAAATCTGAAGCAGAATTATTTGAAGCTGCTAAAGGAATGGGGATCGAGGTTGATGAGACTATGGGTAAAGGAAAATTAATCGATGAAATTTTTGGTGAAAAATGTGAAGGAAATTACATTCAACCAACTTTCATTACAGATTATCCAAAAGAAATGTCTCCATTGACTAAAAAGCACCGTGATAATCCAGAATTAACTGAGCGTTTCGAATTAATGGTTTGTGGAAAAGAAATTGCTAACGCATATTCAGAGTTAAATGACCCAATCGATCAACGTGAGCGTTTTGAAGCACAAATGGCTTTAGCTGATAGAGGTGACGACGAAGCAATGTTTATCGACCAAGATTTCTTACGTGCATTAGAGTACGGAATGCCTCCAACATCAGGTTTAGGAATCGGAATGGATCGTTTGATTATGTTCTTAACAAATAATCCATCTATCCAAGAAGTTTTATTCTTCCCTCAAATGCGTCCAGAAAAAGCTGCACCAGCTTACGAATTGACAGAAGAAGAAACTCAGATTATTGGAATTTTAAAAGCTAACGAAAACATTGATTTGAATGAATTAAAATCTCAAGCTGCTTTAAGCGGTAAAAAATGGGACAAATCAATGAAAAATTTAGCAAAATATAACTTGACTAAAGTAACTGTTGAAGGAGATTCTAAGACAGTTTCATATTTAGGCGAGTAAATTATTACCCTTTCATCTATATTTAAA
>NZ_JAOCDF010000037.1:0-37235 GCF_029840775.1 Empedobacter sp. GD03865 | reverse complement strand
TTAATATAGAAAGAGCCACTTTATAGTGGCTCTTTTTTTGTAACTTTTTCCAAATTTTAATCAATCAATACCAATGGAACTATATTATTCTTTTTCGGTTCTAATTGTTCTTGCTGCATTATTTTCTTATGCAAACCTTCGATTCCTAAAATTACCTGGAACAATTGGAATTATGATTATCGCCATGTTAGTATCTATCGCTATCCGTTTATTGGGAGATAGCTATTTTCCTGATGCTACAAAAGACATGTTTCAACTCTTTAATAGTTTAGACTTCAATGAAATATTGATGGGCGCAATGCTTAATTTTCTGCTTTTTGCAGGCGCAATGCACGTTAATATTCTCGATTTGAAAAACTTGAGATGGACAATTGCTACTTATGCTACAATATCAGTAGTATTATCAGCATTTATTATATCAGTAATTTTATATTACATTGCGCCATATTTTGGTATTCAAATTCCGTATATCTATTGTTTATTGTTCGGAACATTAATTTCACCAACTGATCCAATCGTTGTATTAGGAATTTTGAAACAAGCAAAAGTTCCTAAAATTATTGAGACAAAAATTACAGGAGAGTCACTGTTTAATGATGGTGTGGCCGTTGTAATGTTCGCAGTAGTTTTACAAATAGCAACTAATCCAAGCTTTGATGCTGATTTTGCAAGTGTTTCAAAATTATTCTTGATGGAAGCTGGTGGCGGAATCTTACTTGGATTATTACTTGGATTTACAGCGTCTAATTCGATGAAAAAAATTGATGATTATAAAGTTTCAGCTTTAATTACATTATCGATTGTAATGGGAGGATTTTTGATTGCAAAAGAACTTCATGTTTCGAGCCCTTTAGCTATGGTTATCGCAGGTTTAATAATCGGAAATTATGGAAAAAAATTCGCAATGAGTAAAACAACTCAAGATTATTTAAACAAATTTTGGGAGCTTATTGATGAAATAATGAACGCCATTTTATTCCTTTTTATAGGTTTCGAATTGTTGTTAATAGAAGATTTAATGGATCAAATTCTATTAGGAATTGCCACAATTTTTATAGTCCTATTATCTCGAACATTATCAATTGTTATTCCAGCTCGTACTATTTTAAGAAAAAACACTTTTTCTAAAGGTTCACTTATTGTCTTGGTTTGGGGAGGAATTCGTGGAGGAGTTTCAATTGCATTAGTTCTTTCGATGCCAAATTCGGAATGGAAAGATTTGTTATTAGAGATTACATACATCGTTGTTTTATTTTCAATCGTTATTCAAGGTTTAACTGTAGGTAAAGTGGCTCATCGTGTTCTAAAAGACGAATCTGATGAAGCAAATAAAGAAGAAATGGAAGATTATCTTAATTCATCTAAATTGTAAATAATTATAAAATATACAATTAAAAGGAACAAGCGCATCTATAGATGCGCTTGTTCCTTTAACAGAAGTTTAGAACTTAAAATGGTTTAGTTCACGAATTAATCTTTATTTTTAATAGAAATTAGAACAAGCCAACAGAATGAAATTAAAAGATTTATCTAATCAACTCGAAATATCTTTAGGAAGTTTACAGAATTTTATCAATGATTTTAATATTGATTTGAGTTTTTGTATTGACGAAAATTTTAATGTAACACAACAATTTATAACATTTTCGGAAGAGAATAAAGATTTCTTAAAAAGATATGCCGAAGATTATTCCAAAGAAAAAACAATAGAAGAAATCGCTAAAACAATTGGAGCGAAAGAAGAAGAAGTGCTTCATTTTTTTGTAACAAATGGAATTCCTGCCGAGGTTGCAAAGCAGATGAAAACGGGAGTGTCAAGTTATTTGATTCATTCTTACATTGGGGGAAAATATCCGTTTATAGAAAAAGCATTTCCGCAATGCGAAGATTTTTCTGGTAAAAGTTTAGTTGGTTATACCGATTTGTATTTTTATATGACTGATATGTTAGATCCATTTATTAGCAAAGATCAAGGAGAAAGTTGGGGAATCTCAAAACCTGCTGGCTTGATTTTGTATGGACCTCCAGGTAGTGGGAAAATATATTGGGCAAAGAAAATAGCGGATATGATTGGTTACGAATTTGTACATATTTTCAATGATTATTTAGTTGGGAATTTTGATAACAAAAAGAATAAATTCTCCGATTTTCTTTCAAAAAAGATGAATCAACCTAAAACATTATTGTTTATTGATTCGTTCGACGAAATATTACATTCTACTTCTGTAAATACCATTTATCCCGAAATGGTCGATTTGTTTTATTCCGTTCTTAGACATATTCAGAAAAATGATACGAAAGAACTTTTGATTGTTGGAGCTGTTGAATCTTTAGCAAATTTGAATGATGAAATCGTTGCACCTGGTCGTTTTGATTTACATATTCCGATTTTTCCTCCAACTTTTGACGAGCGCAAACAATTACTTCTACATCACATGACTACGAATTTGGCGCAAGATTCTCCGTTATTATCAATTTTGAAAAATCAAAATGCGTTGAACAAAGATTTCTGGACGCCTTATGCGGCTGAAATGAAAATTTTCTCAAATACAATGATGATTGATTTTACACAATCGCTTAAAAAACGTTTATATGCATTATACAGAAAAGATGAAACGAAAAATATTGTGATGACAGAAAAGGTATTGTTTTCTGCATTTCAAGAAGCAAAATCGAAATTAACGCCTGATTATTTAAAACATTGCGCAATTTTCTTAACAGAAGCCAAGCAAAATGTTGGTCAAGATTTTCCGCATCGTCTGATTGAATTAAATGCTGATTTAGAGTTTTATTTATCATCAAAAGAAATTCCGATTACTAAAATTGGTTTCAAGCAAAGTGATGAAGCAATTTCTCCTACAGCTCAACAAGCAGTTGAAGAAAATAAAGAAGTTCAGAATAAATAATATAAACCACAAAAAAAAGCGCTCTAAAAGCGCTTTTTGATTTTATAATTGATTAAAACTTACAAAGTTTTTAATGTCAATAATAAGATATTTCCTTTGTAAAGATGTAATTCTTTTCCAGAAACTTCGTAACGATTTACACTTTTCAACATCGATAAAAATGCTTTTTCTTCTTGCAAATTAGGACAAGCCATTTTGGTTTCAGAGAAATTAACGAAGCTGGTTACGCCGCTAACTTTTGTAAAAGAAGCATTGAAATTGTTGCAACCCGCAAAACCACTTACAGTCGAATTCGCTTCGTCAATAACCAACATCACGTCTTTATCGTACAAACCTTTTACTACGTTGTTATCGTTGATCAAATACCAATTTTGATTTGAAATTGAAACTTCCGCTTTAGGTTTAATTTTAGCAGTACTTGCGCTTGTAGAACAAGAAGTTGCTATAAAACTCATCAAAAGAGTTGCTGAAAATAAAGTTACAATCTTTTTCATTTTTCGGAATATTTTATCTCAACTCAGCGTTGAATTTTTCTTGATACAATTTGATTAATTTATTCATTAAACCATCAATTTCTTGATCGCTTAATGTTTTATTTTCGTCTTGAATCATAAAACTTAAAGCATACGATTTTTTACCAACTGGCAATTTATCTCCTTCGTAAACGTCGAATAAATTAACAGCTTTCAACAAATTCGTTTTCACTTCTTTTGTAGCTTTGTACAATTCTTCATATTTCACAGAAGAGTCAAGCAATAAAGCTAAATCTCTACGAGAACCTGGGAATTTAGAGATTTCTTTGTATTTCAAATCGTGTTTGTTTGCTAAAGCAACCATTGCATCCCAATTTAATTGAGCAAAGAAAACATCTTGATTAACGCCTAATTTTTTTGCTAATTTTTTGCTGATGATTCCAAGTTTTCCTAATGATTTTTGAGCAGAAACAAATTCAATTCCATCTAAGAAATTATCATCTTTTGCAGGTAACTCATCTGTAATTTGAATATCTAATCGAACAAAAATTTGTTTAATCAAACCTTTCAAATCAGCAAATGAAGCTTTACGTAAATTTCCTGTCCACGATTCGCTATTAAAGTTTCCTGAAAGAACGATTCCTAAACATTTATTTTCTTCGTAAATCCCATCAATTTTGCGGTAAACTTTTCCAAACTCGAATAATTTAACATCCGAATTACGACGGTTGATATTAAACGCAACATTTTCTAATAAACCATTCAACAAAGTGCGACGCATAACAGCTAAATCAGCCGAAAGCGGATTTAACATGGCAACACTTTCTCCTTCTGGATAAAAGAAAACTTCTTCGTATTCTCTTTTCGTTAACGAGTTATTCATCGCTTCATTGAATCCGAAAGAAATCAATTGACGCGCAATAAAATCTTCGATTTTATCTGGACTAACTTTTTGATTTGGAACATAAGAAAACGAGAATTTTGAAGGAATTTCGATATTATCGTATCCATAAATTCTCAAAATATCTTCGATCAAATCCACGTCACGTTGTACATCTACACGATAAGCAGGAACTTCTAAATCTAAAATTCCATCATTTTCTGACAAAATTTTAATTTCTAAATTCTCTAAAATCGATTTGATTTTATGTTCTGGAATTTCAACTCCTAATAATTCAACCACCTTATGTAAACGTAATTTTACATTAAAATTTTGAATTGGATTTTCGTAAATATCATCAATATTAGATGCAATTTCAGCTCCAGCAATTTCAACTAACATCATCGCAGCTTTTTTCAATGCATCGATTGTCGTGTTAGGATCAATTCCACGTTCAAAGCGGAAAGAAGCATCTGTATTCAACGCATGTGCTTTTGCACCTTTACGAATTGTTACAGGTTCAAAATATGCTGATTCTAAGAAAATAGTTGTCGTAGCATCCGAAACTCCAGAATCTTTTCCTCCGAAAACTCCCGCAATACACATTGGATTATTTTCGTTGCAAATCATTAATTCATGTCCTTTTAATGTACGTTCAACGCCATCTAAAGTTGTGAATTTTGTTCCTTCTGCTAATTTTTGAACGATCACTTTATTTCCTTCAATTTTAGCTGCATCAAAAGCATGTAAAGGTTGTCCTAAATCGTGTAAAATATAATTGGTAATATCAACCACATTATTAATTGGCGATAATCCGATAACTTTCAAACGATTTTTTAACCAATCTGGTGACTCAGTAACTTTTACATTTTTCAAGTAAACAGCTGCATAACGAGGTGCTGCTTCTGTATCTTTAACCTCAATAGAAATAGGACTTTTTCCAAAATCTGTCGTAGGATAATTTGAGACATCATATGTTTTGAATGTTGACGCGATATCACGAGTTTTAAGGGCCGTATGTAAATCACGCGCTACACCAAAATGTGACATTGCATCCGCACGATTTGGCGTTAAACCAATTTCGATTTCGTGGTCAACTTCATCATTTTTTCCGAAAAGGTCGAACGTAGAAGTTCCAGGTTTTAAATCTTCTGGTAAAACCAAAATACCAGAATGATCTGTACCAATTCCTAATTCTACTTCAGAACAAATCATTCCGAAAGATTCTTCACCACGAATTTTTGCCTTCTTGATTTTAAATTCACCATCTGGTGAAGGTAAAACCGTTCCGACAGTTGCCACAGGTACATTTTGACCTTCTGCAACATTAGGAGCTCCACAAACAATTTGCGTTTCTTTTCCGTCTCCTAAATCTATTTTAGTAACTCTTAATTTATCTGCGTTTGGATGAGGCACAGCTGATAAAACTTTACCAACTAATACGGTTTCCAAATAATTTTTAGCTCCACCTACTTGTTCTACACCTTCAACTTCTAGACCCGTACTTGTAAGTGTTGAAGACACTTCATCAAGTGTGATATCTGTATCAATGTAGGTTTTTAGCCAATTGTATGAAATTTTCATTGTATTGTATAAATGAATTTTATGTATTCTTTTTGATTATGCGTTTAACATAACTGGCATAACTAACATTAAGATTTCTTCGCCATCTTCTAGTCCATCAACTGGTTTGATGATTCCTGCACGATTCGGTTCAGACATTTCTAATGTTATTTCTTCTGATTGTAAATTGTTCAACATTTCGATTAAGAAACGAGAATTGAAACCGATTTGTAAGTCAGTTCCGTTGTAATCACAAGGAAGTCTTTCTTCTGCTTTGTTTGCAAAATCGATATCTTCAGCAGAAATTGTCAATGAATTTCCAACTAATTTTAATCGAACTTGGTTTGTTGTTTTGTTAGAGAAAATTGCCACACGTTTCAAAGATGTCAAGAATAAGTTTCTGTTAATCGTTAATACATTTGGATTTTCTTTTGGAATTACCGCTTCATAATTAGGATATTTACCATCAATCAAACGACAAGTTAACACGATGTTTTGGAATGAAAAACGTGTATTTGTATTGTTGTATTCGATTGTTACATCGTCATTATTTCCTCCTAAAATATTTTTCAATAAGATAAGTGGTTTTTTCGGCATAATATATTCAGCAGCTTGTAAATTCTCTAAACCATTGCGAGTATATTTTACCAAACGATGCGCATCTGTAGCAACAAAACGGAAAATATCTGCATTTGCTTGGAAGAAGACTCCTGTCATAATTGGACGTAATTCGTCGTTTCCTGTCGCAAAAATAGTTTTGATAATTGCTTCTGATAAAATGCTTGCACTAAGTGTTGTAGAGCTTGCGTCTTCGATATCTGGCGTTTGAGGATATTCGTTTGCGTCTTCGAATGCTAACTGATAATTTCCTTGTTCTGAAACAATTTCCAACGTATTTCCTTCTTTTTGGATAAAAGTAAGCGGTTGCGCAGGGAAAGTTTTCAACGTATCAGTTAAGATTTTTGATGGAATTGCAATTTTTCCATTATCATTAGACTCAACTTCTAAAGTTGTTGAAATTGTTGTTTCTAAATCAGAACCAGTGATAGTTAATTGGCTACCATCCAATTCGAATAAAAAATTATCAAGGATTGGTAAAGTATTATTAGAGTTAATAACCCCTCCGATTAAGTTAACATTTTTTAATAACGTGTTGCTCGATACAATAAATTTCATATGAAGAATATTTCCTTAAAATATCTAACAAATGTAATAAATAATCAAGTAAAAAACTCAAACCTATACATTAAATATTATATAGAATGGCTTGTTGTTGATTATCAAACAGAAAGATGATTGTAAATTGATTGTTATTATTTGTTTAAATTTTCTTTGAATTAAAAACTTTTCACCCGTAAATTTGTCTTGTATATCGAGACTTTTAACAAATCTTTTTGACCAAATCTCATCCAAAAAGATTAATTTGAATTTAAAATACTATTCTATGAAAATTGAATTGAATTTAGAAGGAAAAAATGGAGTTTTTATACTTCTTGATGAGAATAATAAAGAAGTTGGTGAATTAACTTTTATGCTGAAAGAAAAACAAATGTTGATTAATCATACAGGTGTTAATCCCGAATTGAGAGGACAAGGTTTGGCCGAAAAATTAGTGTTAGAAGCTGTAGATTACGCAAGAAAAAATCAGTTGAAAATCATTCCATTTTGTAGTTATGTGAGCGTTTATGTTGGTAAACATCCAGAAGTGCAAGATGTAATTTAGAAAATTATGAATTTAGAAAAAGTTTTTGAACACAACCAAGAGTGGGTAAATAAACGTTTAGAACAAGACGAGCAATATTTTGATAAGCTTTCGGCTGGTCAAAACCCAGAAGTGCTTTACATTGGTTGTTCAGATAGTCGTGTGACGGCAGAAGAGTTGTTGGGAGCGGAGCCAGGAGAGGTTTTTGTACACCGCAATATAGCTAATATGGTAATTAGTTTGGATATGAATACCACTTCTGTTTTGGACTATGCAGTAGAACACCTAAAAGTGAAACATATTGTAGTTTGTGGACATTATAATTGTGGTGGGATTAAATCTGCAATGCTACCGAAAGATTTAGGAATTATGAATCCTTGGTTACGTAATATTCGTGATGTTTATCGTTTACATTCAGAAGAATTGAATGCAATCGAAAACGAAGGAATGCGTTACAACCGTTTGGTAGAGCTAAATGTACAAGAACAATGTGTCAATGTGGTAAAAAATCCTTTTGTGCAACGTGCAATGGAAAATGGATTGGAAGTACACGGTTGGGTGTTCGATTTGTTTACTGGAAAATTAATTGATTTGAATTTAAACTTCGATACAATCTTAGAAAATATCAAAGAAATTTACGATATCAACGAATAAATTTAACATTTTGTTATATTTGGTATAATAATTGTTTTTAACACTGTTAACCAAACTATATCAATGATTAACAACCGTTGGATAAAAAGAATCGGTATCGCTTTAATTTCTATTATTGCGGTACTTTTTATTTTAAGTTTTTACATCTCCTATTTTCTGAATGATCGACTTCCAAAAATCATTGCAGAAAAAAACGATACGGCTTATAATCTGACTTACGAAGATTTGAGTTTTTCCGTTTTTAATTCTTCACTATCATTAAAAAATGTCGAAGTTTCTCCAAAAGATTCTTTGTTGATAAAGGATTCGATTGACGCAACAGGAAAAGTCAAAGAAATAAATGTAGTTGGAATTAATTTTTTCAAGTTGATTACCAAAAAAGAAGTTGCGGCGCTTTCTATCAATATCAACAATCCTTCTGTTAATTATTATCTTAAAGAGAAAAAAGATTCGATCAAAAAAGATACAGCGCAATCTAAAGTTGGGCAAAGTATCGATGTTTCCAATGTAAATATCAATAATGGCGAGTTCAATTTGTATTCTCAATCAGGGAAAAGACATATTGCAAATGTTTCTAATTTTTCGATCGATTTTGACGGCGTTCGTTTCAATGAACGAACAGCGGACAAAAAAATTCCGTTCAGATATTCTGCTTTTGACATCAAATTAGATTCGATGTTTTTTGTAGTAAAAGATCAACAATTGATTAGAGCACGAAAAGTTCGTTTTAATGAAACTGATTTTGAGTTGGATAATTTCTTGATGAAACCGCTCAAAATGAACGGAAAAATGTACGTTCCAAACGATTCTGAAAATGATTTATTGGATATTGAATCACCACTTCTTTCGCTTTCTAAGATGGATTGGGGATTTACTTCGGAAGATAAATTATATTTTAAAACAGATTTAATCAAATTCAAAAATCCAAAAATTACCATTATTTCTGCCAAACCTGAGAATAAAGTTGAGAAACAATCAACTAAAAAAGTAAGCATAAAAACGGAAGATGCGGAGTTAATTAATATCAAAAAATTACAAATAGAAAACGGTAAAATTCGGTCACTTTTCTCGAATGCAAAAACGGTAAAATATGCAATAAACAATGTTGCGTTGAATATCGAAGGAATAAAAATGAATGCGTTGACACGTACAAATGATATTCCGATTGATTACAAAACTTTTCGTATTAAGTTGGATTCGATGTATTATCGTTTGAATGAAATGCACACGTTGACAGCTTCTAATTTTGATTTGACAGAAAAGAAATTGATTCTGAAAAATTTCAAAATGAAACCATTAATTTCAAAAAATCAATTTAATCGAAATTATACAAAATCAAACACATTATTAGATGTCGAAGCACCAATTTTGACGTTAAATAATAACAGTTGGGGAATAAAAAATGGTGATTTCTATTTTCATACAAATTCAATCAAATTGGATGAGGTAAATGTGAAAATCATTGATCAAAAGAATGAAAAAGTTATTGCGAAGAAAGTTGAAAATGTAACAGAAAAGTTCTTGATTAATTTTAATCTTGGAATTGATACGATTCAAATCAAGCAATCGCGTTTTATTGCTTCACAAAAATTTGATTTCAATAATGTTAATTTGAAGGTTTTAGGATTGAAAAATGATTATGGGAAAGAACTTCATGTTAATCATGTTATTTTCAAAAATCCAAAATTTACGATTTATGGACAACCAAGACGAGTGGCGCAGCGCGAAGGAAAAACCTCAAAAGAGTTTAATGATGTTATAAAAGTTGATAAAATTTCGTTGGTAAATGGACATTTAGATGTGGTTCCTTATAAACAAAAAACGCCGAATTTAACATTGAAGCAAATTCAGTTAGCGTTTAATCAAATCAATGTTGATCCAAAAACAATTCAAGAAGCAATACCATTTTCGTATAAATCTGTGTTGTTAAAATCTTCAGGAATTGATTTCGATTTAGGAAAAACGTATAAGATGAATACTGGAGCTTTGCAATTTCAGAATGGAAACTTGACGTTGAATCAATTAAAATTAACGCCAAAACTTTCTCGAAAAGCGTATACAGCTTCATTGAAAAAACAAGCCGATTTATATACAGTTTCTGTCGAGCAATTACAAGGAAATGGAATTCAGTGGGGAATTTCTCCATCCAAAGATTTCTTTTTGAAAGCGAATCAAATAAAATTGAACCAGCTTTATGCAAATATTTATAGAAGTTTGATTCCACCTGATGACACAAAACGTAAAACAATGTTTTCACAAAAATTACGTGAAATGAAATTTGATTTAGGTGTGAAGCAATTGCAATTGGTCAACTCTAAATTAGAATATGAAGAGGAAACGGCTAAAAGTATCGGAACAGGAAAATTGACGTTTTCGTCGATAAATGCAACGGTTAAAAATGTCAATTCGGGTTATCGTAAAATATCTTTACCAGACGTTGATGTTGATTGGCATTCAGAATTTATGAATGGAGATTTGCGCGCAAATTGGACATTTAATCCAATGAATCGTTCTGAGAAATTTAATATCAATGGTTCAATTTCAAAACTTCCTGCAAAAAATCTTGATCCTTTTGTGAAACCGTATCTTAAGGTTTCTGTAGACGGATTTTTTAATCAAATAAAATTTAATTTTGATGGAAATGATAAAGTCGCTGGTGGAAATTTTGGAATAGATTATCAAAATTTGAAAGTGAATGTTTTGCGTGATGATGGTTCGAAAAGGAAACTATTATCAGCAGTTGGAAATGCAGCGGTAAAGAATGATTCTCGTGGAAAAATGAAAGAAGAAAAAGTAGAAAATATCGAACGAAAACAGGATAAATCATTTTTTAATTTCTTTTTAGCTTGTATCTTAGACGGTCTTAAAAAAGCACTTTTAATTATTTAAGAAAATGAAAAGAACAGTCTTCATAACCGGAGCAACATCTGGCATAGGAATGGCGACAGCAAAGAAATTAGCAGCAAATTATCGCTTAATTTTGTGTGGTCGTCGTCAAGAACGATTAGATGAAATTCAGGCAGAATTGAGTAAAATTACGGACGTAAAAACCATTCAATTTGATGTTCGAGACAAGGAAGCTGTTTTTAATGCAGTAGAAAGTTTAGAAAATGAGTGGAAAAATATTGATGTTTTAATCAATAATGCGGGAAATGCACACGGATTAGCACCTTTTGATACAGCTGATTTGGAGGATTTGGAAGCAATGATTGACATCAATGTAAAAGGATTAATTTACGTTTCGAAAGCAATTATTCCAATTCTTAAACAATCATCAAATGCGCATATCATCAACCTTTCGTCGATTGCAGGAAAAGAAGTTTATCCAAATGGAGGAACATATTGTGCGTCGAAAGCGGCGGTAGAATCGTTGAGCAAAGGAATGCGTTATGATTTATTACCTTACGGAATCAAAGTTTCTAATATTGCGCCAGGAGCGGTAGAAACAGAATTTTCTTTGGTTCGTTTCAAAGGAAATCAAGAACTTTCGGATAATGTGTACAAAGGTTTTGAGCCATTGGTTGGTGAGGATATTGCAAATGCAATAGAGTATTTGTTGCAACAACCAGAACATGTACAAATTGCCGATGTTACAATCTTTCCAAAAGCGCAAGCTGGAGGAACTGTTTTCTTGAAAAAATAATCTATTTCGAAAAATTGATGTTGATAAATAAGGACGGAAGTAAAATTCGCTTTTTAACGGAAAATGCAAATGCGAAAGTTTTTAAAAATGTGTTGATGAGTATTAACAGCGATGATCAACAAATGTACATGATTATGGATGGTGAAATTACGGCATCCGAAATGAACAAAATGGTAAAAGAATCTAATAAATAATAAAAAAGCTGAGCATCGCTCAGCTTTTCTATTTCAATATTTTTTCATAACAAACACTTTCTTCGATGTCTTTGTATTGATCGTAATTTTCGATTCTTCTGTAATCACATCGTTCATACAACGCGATTGCTTCGGGTTGTTTCAATCCGGTTTCCAAAATACATCGTTCATAATTTAATTCGATTGCCCAATTTTCTAACTCATTCAGAACTTTAGCTGCAATTCTATTTCCTCTAAAATCAGGATTTACATACATTCTTTTCACTTCCATCGTTGTATCATAATAATGTTTTATAGCGCCACAACCAACAGGATTTTCGTTTAAATAGGCGATAGCAACGTGATTTATTTTGTCAACTTTATTGTATTGCGAAAAGAAAGAATGAAATTCGCCATTTCTTATCGCTAAATCTTTATCTAATTCTGTTACCAATTCTTGAAAATCTTTGTTAGAAGAATTTGTTCGAATGATTTTTACTGAATTCATTTTATTGCTTTTCCTCAAATTTAATAAAACTTAAGTTTTTTTTGTAACGCTAAATTCTATTTTGTTCTGCAGTTTTTTCCGCTTGTTTCGCTTCTTTTACTTTCTGGTTTCCGAAATTGTATTTCAAATTCAACATAAAGTATTGTGTATCGCGATAATCTTTGAAATATTGATTTTGGTTTGCGTATTTCGTAGAAATCGTATTGCGATCAGTTTTAAAAATATCATTGAAAACCAAACCAATTTCAAAACGTTTATCCCATATTTTTTTGTTTAAAATCAAATATGTATTTTGAGAAGAACTAATATCAAATGAAGCTTGAATAGCTGGGGAATTATAATGATATCCTGTCGAAATATTAAATGTTTTTGCTTTGTCTAAATCCAATTGAGTGCTTAAAGAAATATAATAAGTAAACACATCATTTTTGTATTGTTGTTGATCTGGTCCGAAAAAATAATTTTGATTATATTCCACAAATGTAAATAAATTCAGTTTCCACCACGATTTTAGATTAAAATTTTTCGAAAGATTTGCTCCAAAAGCTTCTCCATTTTTGATGTTTGTAAAATGATAAACTTTTTCGAAAGTTTCAGGATTTTGAATAGAAATTTCCATCGCTGGATTTTTCTCGTATCGATAATAGGCTTCAAAATTCCAATCTTTCAAAGTGTAAGATAAACTCAAATTGTGAATAATCGTAGAAATTGCATTGGCATCGCCCTGAAAATAAGAAAACAGATTGTAATATGATTTTGAAGGATTCAAGAAATTATAATCTGGTCGATCAATTCTTTTTCCATAATTCAAACCAATTTGTCCAGTATTTTCAAAATTATACATGACGTATAAAGTTGGAAAAAGATCGGTGTTTGTTCGTTTATTTTGGCTAATTGGATTATCAGAAATCGTATTTATAAGAGCTGTTTCAGATCTCAAACCAGCTTTTGCTTCCCATTTTATCCATTTGTAATTTCCAGAAATATACAACGCAAAAATCTGTTCTTTGTAATCAAAAATATTACTTTTTTCGGGTTGATATTCGATTTGATTTTGAATCGACTCAAAGAAATCTAAATCATTATCATTCTTCACAAAACTATATTTCGCTCCCGCTTCCAAGCCGAAATTTTCATTAGTGAAACTATAATCAATTTGTGTAGAAAATAGATTCAATTTTTGAAGTGCAGCACTCAAAAAACGATTTTCTTCATAAGGTTTATCCTTGAAATTCAGTTTTGTTAAAACATCTTGATTTTCTTTGTAATAACGATGACTAAAATTGTTACTCCAAGTCAAATTATTTTTCGCAATTTTTTTGTCATAAACCAAATACGTATTAAAATTATTTGAAGCTTCGCGACGATGATTTTGTGTTTTATAAAATGATTCAAGTTGATTATTTGTTGTATTGTAAATATTTGTCGGAACGTTATAATTCCCAATTGAAGCAGGATTTCTAGAACCATTTATTCCAAACTGAAAATTCTGTAAACTATCAATTGAATATTGAGAAGCAAAGTTGTAAATATGTTGTTGTTTCGCAACTGTTCGACGAATCATGTCACTTTCCCAGCGTGTCTGATCTTTTTCATAAGTTGTTACATCAAAATTCTTGCGAACATATTTTCCATTCACAAAATAATAGCTTCCTGTTAATTGCCATTTTTCTGTGTTGTAAGATTGCGAAGTTCCTATCATTCCTTTGCTATAAATAGATTGATGATAGCGTGTTGAAATTTGTCCTTTGTAACCAGAAAGTACATTTTTTTTCATTTTAATATTAATAATCGCACTTCCAGAAGCTTCATATTTTGCAGGCGGATTGGTAATGACTTCAACCGAAGAAACTGTTGCACCATCAGTATTTTCCAACAATTGTTTCAAATCATCTTGGGACATTAATGTTTTTTTATCATTAATTGTGACTAAAATTTGCGTATTTCCTCTCACACTTAACTGTTCATTTTTTAGAAGAACATTTGGCGTGTTTTTCACGATATCCCAAGCACTTAAATTTTGCAAAGGCGTATTTTCGACATTAAATTCTATTCGATCAATTTTTCGTTTCAACAAAGGTTTTTGACCAGAAACAACAACGTCTTTTAAGTTAATTGTTTCATCTTTTTGAAGCGTGATAATCAAAGAATTTTCTGAGTTGGCTTGATATGTCTTTTCAAATTCTTGGTAACCAAATTCTTTAATGTAAATTGTAAATGATTGTGCTTGATGAAGCTCAAAATTAAATTCGCCATTTTCATTCGATTCAGTTACAATCGGATCTTGTGAAGGAATTTCAACTTCAATTGAACTATTTTTGATTGGTTGATTTTGCTCATCGATAATTTTTCCAGAAATAATTTGTGCAAAAATTAAATTTGGAAGTAGCAGAAAAAATGTTATTACTATTTTCATGGTTCAGATTTTTAACAAATCTCTTTCAAGTTTCGATTTTACTTGGTTAATGAACGGTTAACGATGAGTTAATGTGTAATTTATGTGCGAAAACAATGTATTTTTGAATTGATGGAAAGCTTATGAAATTATCTAAAAAACATTATACATTTATTTTCTCTTTTGCATTGATCGTTTTGGTTGCATTGCAAGGGTATTATATCTACAATTTGTATCGATTGATTGAGAAAGATATGAATAAAGAGGCGTGTGAAATTGGAGTTAAAGTGATGAATTTTATGTCAAAATATGAAACAGATTCTAATGATGATAAGATTTTAGATTATTTCAAAAAACTGAATCATGATGAAAAAAAACAGTTTGATGAATTACAAATAATTCGAACGAAAGTAGATTATAATTATGAGATTTATACGCCAATTGTAGATTCTCTATTAGACGTTTATTCTAAGGAAAATAATTTTGAAATAGCGCTTCGTACAGATGTTTATTCGGTTTATGATGAATTGAATCATAAAGAATTATTGCCAAAGAAAAAGTATGTGATTTACGAAACGACAAATAAAATTGCGAAACCAACTAATATTAATCAAAGTGTTTGGTCATCGGATGATATTAGTAATCAAACAGATTCTGATTTAGGAATTAATAAAAATGAACGTCATAAATATAAAATTAGAGGAAAGACAGATTTTGAATTACTGAATTTGAAATTTTTAATTCTCAAGAAAATTATTCCTTTAATCATTGTGAGTTTGTTGATTGTTGGATTAATTGTCTTTTTGTATTGGAAAAGTCTTAAAAATTTATCGAAACAAGAAGAAAAAATCAATCAATTACATTTGACAATAGACTCTATTGCGCATGAATTGAATACGCCAATTACGACGATGAAATTTGCTTTGCATCAAGTTCAACATCCAGAAACGCAACAAATGATGAACAGACAAATTAATCGTTTGGAGCAAACTGTTGATTCTATTTTTGTAAAAAATGACGAAAATTCTGAATTGTTAGATGAGGTTATTTTGAATGAAATTATCCAAAAGATTCAACTTCAATATCCAGAAATTAAACTTATTAATCAAAGTATTTTCGAGAAAAATAATGTACTGAAAACAAACGATTTTAAACAAATTGCTCAGAATTTAATTGAAAATTCAGTCAAATATGGAGCTACTGAAATTGTATTAGATTTTAAATTTCAAAAAAAAATAACATTGAATTTTTCGGATAATGGAATTGGAATTCCAACCAATGATTTGCCTCTTATTTTTGATAAATATTATCGTGTGAATCGTTCTATTAACCAAAATGTAAGCGGTTTGGGTGTTGGATTATTTTTGGTCAAGAATACAATCGAACGATATTTAGGAACAATTAACGTTCAGAATAATAAAGACAAAGGTGTTCAATTTTTAATCATTTTGCCGAATGAAAACTAAATTAATTTTAGTAGAAGATGATCAAGATTTGGGAACTGTTCTCAAACAATATCTAGAATTTTCTGATTTTGAAGTGACTTGGTTTGATCATCCACAAAAACTATTGAAGGAAATAGAATCGTTGGAATCAGCTCAATTAATCATTTTTGATGTCATGTTACCCGAAATTGATGGTTTTTCTTTGGCGAAAAAATTAGCCGAAACCATTACAATTCCATATTTATTTTTGACTGCTAAGGCGCAAAGTTTTGATCGTGTTTTAGGTTTGAAATTAGGTGCAGATGATTATATCACAAAACCTTGCGATCCTGAAGAATTGGTCTTGCGAATAAAAAATATTTTGAAGCGAAATCAACCTGTTTTAGAAGAATTGATTAAAATTGGAGCTTATGTTTTTCTTCCAAATCAATTGCAATTATCTTATCAAGAAGAAAAATTTCAGTTAACAGAAAAAGAAGCAGAATTGTTGAGTTTCTTGATTCAGAATAATCAAAAATTAGTGAGTCGTAAAGAGATTTTAGAAAAAATTTGGGGTGAAAACGATTATTTTATGGGTAGAAGTTTGGATGTTTTTATGACACGTTTGCGCAAATATTTTCAGAACGACGAAATGATAAAATTTGAATCTGTTCGAGGTATTGGTTTTAAAATTAATTTTCCACTCTAAAAAAATAAAGCTGAACAGAAGTCCAGCTTTAATAACAAACAATTGAATTCTAAATTCAGTAAAGGGAACCGAATTTTATAAATGGATTTTTATATTCCTTGAGCAATCATAGCATCGGCAACTTTTACGAAACCAGCTATATTAGCGCCTTTGTAATAATTTATATTTTCTTGAAATTCACCTTTTCCATATTTTTTACATTGGTGATGAATTTTTATCATAATTTCTTTTAATCGATAATCTACTTTTTCTCTGTTCCAATTTTGACGGATCGAATTTTGAGACATTTCCAATCCAGAAGTTGCAACACCACCAGCATTCGCAGCTTTTCCAGGACCGTATAAAATTTGATGATCCAAAAAATAATGAACCGCTTCGGGAGTTGTTGGCATATTAGCACCTTCGGCAACCAATTTGCAACCATTGAGATGTAAAGTTTGCGCATCTTGTAAATCCAATTCGTTTTGTGTTGCACATGGCAAAGCTATATCACAAGGAACTTTCCAAGGATTTTGGTCGGAGAAAAATTTAGCGTTTGGATAATAATCAACATACTTTGAAATTCTATCGTAATCATCATTCTTAATTTTGAAAATGACATTTAGTTTTTCTGTATCAAAACCGTCTTCATCATAAATATATCCAGAAGAATCAGAAAGTGTAACCACTTTTGCGCCTAATTCCAGAGACTTTTCAGCAGCATATTGTGCAACATTTCCAGAACCAGAAATAGAAACTGTTTTTCCTTTTAAGGTTTCTTTTTTTTCGGCTAACATACATTCTACAAAATATAATAAACCATAACCAGTAGCTTCTGGGCGAATCAAAGAGCCACCATATTCTAATCCTTTTCCAGTTAAAACACCTGTAAATTCGTTTCGCATTCGTTTGTATTGACCAAATAAATAACCAATTTCTCGTCCTCCAACGCCAATATCACCAGCAGGAACATCGACATCTGCACCAATATGACGAGATAATTCGCTCATAAAAGATTGGCAGAAGCGCATAATTTCCATGTCCGATTTTCCTTTTGGATCAAAATCAGAACCACCTTTTCCGCCACCCATAGGTAAAGTTGTCAAGCTGTTTTTGAAAACTTGTTCAAAAGCTAAGAATTTAAGAATAGAAAGATTAACAGATGGATGAAAGCGCAAACCACCTTTATAAGGACCAATCGCAGAATTCATTTGTACACGATAACCTTTGTTGATTTGGATTTCGCCTTTATCATCAACCCAAGTTACTCTAAATTGAATAATACGTTCTGGTTCTGCAATTCTTTCAAGAATTTTGAACTTTTTGTATTTAGGGTTTTCTTCTACAAATGGTAAAATGGTTTCGGAAACTTCTTCAACTGCTTGTAAAAATTCTTTTTCGTTAGGGTTTTTTGATTTAATTCTTTGAATGAATTTTTCTGAGTAAAATAAAGTATCCATGCTATTTGTGTTTTATTGTTGATAAAATTATAATAAATAACAAATAAAATAATATATTTTTTAAATCAAACTTTTAATATTTATGAATTTGATAATTTCGAATACTTAGAATATATAGGTTGATAATTTTTGAAACAAAAAAAGCAGGAAAATTTCCTGCTTAATAAATTTTGTATTTTTATTCAGTTTAAGACAAGACTTATTTTTTGAAAAATCCACCCAATAAACTCATGGCATCTCCAATTCCTAATTGTCCATCACCATCCTGATCTAACAATTTTTCGAAACCTCCTAAATTTACTCCGCTTTGGTTTGTTTGAGTTGTAGAACCACCAACTAAACCGCCTAATAAACCAGCAATCCCATTTGAATCTAATCCAGCAGATTGTTTTTGTTTACCCAAGTAGCCCATTACAATTGGCGCAACTAACGCTAAAATTTGAGTAACTTGTGCTGTATTCAATCCAGATTGTTGAGAAATTGCAGATTCTACATTTTGTTGTTTATTTCCTAAAACGTGACCTAAAATTCCTAATCCATCTTGTTGGTTTCCTCCTTGACCTAAAAATCCAGAAAGATTATCCAAAATACTCCCGTCATGTTGATTCAAAGCATTCGAAATTCCTTCAGCACCTCCGCCTTGTGCATTTTTATTTAAAGCAGACAATAAAAAAGGTACAGCTGCTGCAACAGCAGTTTGAGCTTGAGATTCATTAATCCCTAATTGTTTTGCAGCAGAACCAACAATTTGTTGTCCCATTGCTCCTTGAATTAAATTAGTAAAGTCCATAAGTTTATATTATTTACTCAAATATACTATTTTTAAAAGATTAATTCAGATTAATATTAAGAGTCCTACAAAGTATTTCTATTTTTGTACAATCAATTTTGTAAATGAAACAAATAAATCTTTTTTTAGTAATCATTATTGCGGTTTTGGCTTTATTACCAATCGTTTTACCGAATCGTTTCGACGAAGAAATGCAATATGAATTTGATGCACCTGTTGGTTTGGTGTACGACGAATTTTATAATCTTCGTCAATTCTCGAAATGGCAACAATTTACAGCTTCGGATTCTTTGACAATCAAGAAATTTTCGAATACAAAAGAAGAGGACGAAAATTATATGATATGGGATTCAGAAGATGCTTCAATTGCTTCAGGAAAAGTAACGATTGAAAATTTTTCGATTAATCGTTTCGTTAATTATACGATAAAATATGATGGTTGGGAAAAATTAGATAGTTTGAATGTCAAATTTGAACAACAAGAAAATGGGAAAACAACTGCAAAATTGAATTATTTAAGTCAAGAAATTCCTTATTTCTACCGCTATTTTGCTTTTTTCAAAAATCCTGAATCTAAATTTGAAAAATCTTTGGATAACCTAAATCAAAAAGTGAAAGTTAGATTAGATAAGGATCAAAAAGAAGGACGATTGAATTATGGTGAATATCGAATTGTAGAATTAGGTCGAACAAATTTATTAGCGATTCGTAAACAATCAAGTTTAGCGGAAAAAGATATAATGGATAAAGTGGATGGCGCTTTTGAGGTGATTTATAAATCGTTAATGAATAAAGATGAAGGTGGTTTTGATTTCGATTTAGGTTTTCCATATGTCTACTTTACTGATTTTGATAAAGAAAAAGATAAGACAACATTTTTTGCTGGAATACAATTAATAGAAGATTTGCCTTTACAAAAAGAGATGAAAAAAGTGGTTGTTCCTGGTGGAGATTATTTGTTAACATTGCATTTAGGACCTCGTTCTAAACGTGCGCAAACAATCGAGAAAATGAAGAATTATGCAAAATCTAAAAAATTACAATTGGATACAAAACAATTAGAAATTATGTTAAATGATCCGAAGGAAACAGATAGTTTAAAACTAATTTCTCGAATTTATATACCAATTAAAAAACAATAAATACTTAAGAATTAACAATTTTTAAAGTACACTTAGCCACAGTAATGTGGCTTTTTTTGTATTTTTGCAACTTCTTACAAACGAACATGGACAAAGATTTTATTGAAGTTTACGGTGCACGTGAACATAATCTAAAAAATATTGATGTAAAGATTCCTAGAAATGAACTTGTGGTAATTACGGGTTTAAGTGGAAGTGGGAAATCTTCGTTGGCTTTTGATACGATTTATGCAGAAGGACAACGTCGTTATATCGAAACTTTTTCGGCTTATGCACGTCAATTTTTGGGAGGTTTAGAACGTCCAGATGTTGATAAAATTGATGGTTTGTCGCCTGTTATTGCAATTGAGCAAAAAACGACCAATAAAAATCCGCGTTCCACTGTTGGTACAATTACAGAAATTTATGATTTTCTTCGTTTGTTGTATGCGCGTGCTTCTACGGCTTTTTCAGTCGAAACAAACGAACAAATGGTTGCTTACACAGAAGAGCAAATTATTGAGTTGATTCGAACACAATACAGCGAGAAGAAAATTGCGATTTTAGCGCCAATTGTACGTTCAAGAAAAGGTCATTATCGAGAAGTTTTTGTAACATATTCTAAAAAAGGTTTTCTTGAAATGCGCATTGATGGCAAGTTGCAAGATATTACGCCTGGAATGATGTTAGATCGTTACAAAACGCATGATATCGAATTGATGGTGGACAAAATGTTGTTGAATGATAAGGTGAATGATCAACGTTTGCGTTCAAGTATCGATCATGCAATGCAACAAGGTAATGGGATTACGATGATTTTGGATTACGAAACCAATGAAACGAAATTCTTTTCTCGTTCGTTGATGTGTCCGTCGACAGGAATGTCATATGCGTTGCCAGAACCGAATACATTTTCGTTCAATTCACCAAAAGGTGCTTGTCCGACGTGTACAGGTTTAGGTGAGTTGAAAGTGGTAAATCACGAAAAATTATTTCAAGATCAAGATAAATCGTTGTTTGATAATTTGGAAGAATTATTTGAGACGTTAAAATCATCTTCTCGAATAGAAAAACAATTGGAAGCGATTTTTGTCAAACATAATGTAGACGAAAAAGTAGCGTTCAAAAAACTTCCTCAAGCATTGATTGATGATGTGATGAATGGTTTGAAAGAAACCTTAAATGTTGATCTTAAATTTGCATCAGTTAAAAAAACATATAAAATCGATTTTGAAGGATTGAATGAATTTCTTTCTGAAATTATGGAAGATAAAAATAATCCGTCTTCAAGTTCGATTAGCAAAAAGTTTGGAAAGAAAGTTATTTGTCCAAGTTGCGAAGGGAAACGTCTTAAAAAAGAATCACTTTTCTTTCGTATCGATGATAAAAATATTGGTGAAGTTGCGGAAATGGATCTTCAATCGTTACAAAAATGGATTGAAAATGCACCAGTTTCGATGACGTCGAATCAACAACAAATTGCGCACGAGATCCTGAAAGAAATTTATACGCGTTTATCCTTTTTATTGGATGTAGGATTGGATTATTTGAGCCTTAATCGTTCTTCTAGAACACTTTCTGGAGGCGAGGCACAGCGAATTCGTTTGGCAACGCAAATTGGTTCTCAATTGGTGAATGTGTTGTATATTTTAGATGAGCCAAGTATTGGTTTGCATCAACGCGATAATGTCAGATTGATAGATTCGTTAAAGAAATTACGCGATATCGGAAATTCAGTTTTGGTTGTAGAACATGATAAAGACATGATTTTGGAATCAGATTATGTGGTTGATGTTGGACCAAAAGCAGGAAAAAATGGTGGTCAAATTGTTTGGGAAGGTGAACCAGAACAAATGTTAAAATCAAATACATTAACATCAAAATACTTAAACAATCAGTTACAAATCGAAGTTCCAAAAGAACGAAGAAAAGGTAATGGATTAGAATTGAAACTTTTTGGAGCATCTGGAAACAACCTGAAAAATGTAAATCTTACCATTCCTTTAGGAGAGTTGGTTGTAGTTTCGGGTGTTTCAGGTTCTGGAAAATCAACGTTGATTAATGAAACGTTGTACAGAATTCTGAATCAACATTTCTTTCGAGCAGAAAAAGATCCGATGCCTTACAAAAAAATCGAAGGTTTAGAACATTTGGATAAAGTAATCGAAGTGGATCAATCGCCAATTGGTCGTACTCCTCGTTCTAATCCTGCAACTTATACGGGAATTTTCTCTGATATTCGTACGTTGTTTACAAATTTACCTGAAGCCAAAATTAGAGGTTACAAGCCTGGACGTTTTTCATTTAATGTAAAAGGTGGACGTTGTGAAACTTGTCAGGGAGCAGGTTTGCGTGTGATTGAAATGAATTTTTTACCAGATATTCATGTCGAATGTGAAACATGTAATGGTAAACGTTTTAACCGCGAAACGTTGGAGGTTCGCTACAAAGGAAAATCGATTTCGGATGTGTTAGAAATGACGGTAAATGAAGCGGTAGAATTCTTTGAAGCAATTCCGAAAATATATCGTTATGTCAAAATGTTGCAAGATGTAGGTTTGGGTTACATCACGCTTGGTCAGCAGTCTACAACATTGAGTGGAGGAGAGGCGCAACGTGTGAAATTAGCAACAGAATTAGCCAAAAAACAAACAGGAAAAACAATTTATATTTTAGATGAACCCACAACAGGTTTGCATTTTGAAGATGTAAATGTGTTGATGAAAGTAATCAATAAAATTGTAGAATTTGGAAATACTGTTATCATTATCGAACATAATTTGGATGTGATAAAATTAGCTGATTATGTGATTGATATTGGTCCAGACGGAGGGAGTAAAGGTGGAAAAATTGTGGCAGAAGGAACGCCAGAAGAAATCATTAAGAATCCGAAAAGTGTAACAGGAAAATTCTTAAAAGACGAATTGAAATAAATAAAAAAAGTCCATCTAACAATTGTTAGATGGACTTTTTTTTATGACTTATAATCCGATTGAAACACCCATAAAAGGTTGTAATCCTGAAGAAAATATACTTTCGTTTTCTTTATATAAAACATTGTACATCACACCAGCTTGAAATCTTACTGGTCCACTCGATTGATATCCAGCTCCCAACCATAACGCAGATTCGTCCATGTCAGTTTCATAAATACTGTTGTAATATGGCGTACGATCGTTGTACTTTTGTTTTCCTGTGTAGTACATATAATTGGCTCTCAAGAAAATGTTTTCGATTGGAAAAAAGTTAATGTAAGGACCAACATTAAACAAATTTTGCTTTACATAGTCATCTTTCGCATACTGATAACCTGCTGTCGCACCCAATTCTAAATTGTTTGCAACCATATATCCAACACTTGGAGAAATATTAAACCCAAAATAACTGTTATTCCCAAAAGATAGTCCCAAACCACCTCCAAAACGCCAATTATTATTAAGCGTTTGATTTTGATTAATTTGAGAAAAAGCAGTATTGCTTAGGGTTAAAGAAATGATAAATAAAAGAAACTTTTTCATAGAAATTTAATTAATTTTTAACTTTTAAAAATGGCTCTAATTGAAAAAACCACTATAAATTTGCCTTATCAAAAATAGTAATTCTGTTTTTAAGTAAACATTATTATTTATTTTAAGTTAATTCGAGTCGTTCATAGTTTTTAATTATAAAAGAATAGAAATAAGATTTGATAAATCTATAATTCATTCGTTTTCTGGTTCTATATTTGCATTAGTAAAGTTAATCAAATAGACAATATAAAATTTAATCATATGAAATTATTATCGCCAGAAAAAAAACAAAAAATCGCTGATATTTTAATTAAATTATTAGCTGATGAACATATTTTATACTTAAAAACAAGAAATGCACATTGGAATGTAGAAGGTCCTGATTTTCAGACAATACATGTGTATTTTGAATCGTTATATAACGAGTTACAAATTGTTATAGATGATGTTGCAGAAAAAATTCGTCAAAAAGATGTTTATGCACCAGCAACTATGGCAGAGTATTTGCAGTTAGCTCATTTATCAGAAACAAGAAAAACAGAAAACAAAGATAGTTTAAGTTTTATTGCTGATTTACTACACGATCACGAAGTTATTATTAACTTTTTGGCGCAGGCTGTAGTAGAAATTGATGAGTTTCATGATATATCAACTTCGGATTTCTTAGTTGGTTTATTAGAACAACATCAAAAAACTGCTTGGATGCTTAGATCGCATCTAAAATAAAGTTGAACATTATTTTACTTCATAAGTTTTTAGTGTTAATTCATATTAGTGTTAATTAGGTTGAGCCTTGGATTTATCCAAGGCTTCAGCTTTTTATGACGGTTTGTAATTAACCTCCTACTTCTTTTATTTCTGCATCAGCAGCATTTGTTTTTACAGAAGCAATTCCATTTTTAGCGCCAGATTCAGTTTCGTACGATTGGCTTGTCCCAATTACTTGTCCATTTGTTGCCTTTAAATTGAAATGCCATTTACCAGAAGCACCTTCTTTTAATTCGTATTTAGAATCATCTTGCGAATTTTTGCGAACAGATTCAATTCCGTTTTCGCAGCTTGCTTTTTGTTTATAACCTTCGCTTGCCAAAATATTTTGTCCATTTTTAGCTTTCAAACGAAAACGATATTCTCCTGCTTTGTCTTGATAAATTTCGAACATAATTTAATTTTTTATAAATATTTTATTTTGTTGATTGATATAAATTTATAAAAATTATTTGATAATTATCAATCTATAAAATATTGACAAAAAAAAATCCTGAAAAATTATTTCAGGATTTCTATTTTTTTATTGAATTCTTTTTAAATCGTCAATATTATGTTTGTGCATATAAAGAGGAATGTGTTCTATAACAACGTCGTTCTTTTCTAGACCAAAAGATTTCGGAATGTTGAATTCTATTTTCTTTAATAAATAATAAACTTTTAGCGTGAAAAATTCTTTCATACTTAATTTAGTTTCAATTGAAGGAAATTTCTCAATCAAAACAAATTTCATGTCAGGATCTTGATTGTATTTTTTCAAACAGGTACTCAGATATTTTAACTCTAATTCTCCATTTGCATACATATCGTTGATTACTTTTTTGATATATTGTTCTGTTTTTGGCTGAACTCTAAATCCTACATTAAATGTAATTCGATATATTTTTTGATCGACAATTGGCAATATTTTATAACTCAACGTATAGGGTTCACTATCTCGGTTAATGTTTACAAACCAATAGACATCTGCACGTTTTGGGCGTTTTGATAAAATAGATTGAATGCTATATTTTTCGATATTTTTTGGATTCGTAGATTTCGTTAAGTAAAATAAGAAAGTAGAGTATTTATTGATTGTTTTATCTTCGCTCAATTCTGTTAATACATTTGCGTAGCGCTTTATTTTAACGAATTCTAAGTTTCGTGAATTAAGGATTTTTCCGTAAAAACTACAATACATTATTACAAAGAACAACCATCCCATTAATAATGCTAAATAGCCACCATCAACAAATTTGACAACATTTGCTACGAAGAAAGAAGATTCTATCGCTACGAATATCGACAAAATTGCCACAATAAATACTTTGTTGAATTTTGTATAATAATTAAGGTAATAGGATAACAAGAAAGTCGTCATTAACATGGTAACCGTTATGGCAAGACCGTAGGCGGCTTCCATATGGGACGAATCTCGGAAATATAAAACAATAAAGACACAGCCAGCCCATAACATAAAATTGATTGTAGGAATATAAACTTGGCTTTTGTGTTCGTTTGGTTGAATAATTAATGTTCTTGGCCAAAAACCTAAGTTGATCGCTTCATTGATTAATGTAAAAGATCCTGTAATCAAAGCTTGAGACGCAATAATAGCTGCACCTGTGGCAATACAAATTCCAGGGATCAAGAACCAATCTGGCATCATTTCGTAGAAAGGATTTCTACCATCTAACATAGGATTGTCTTGATGCATTAACCAAGCTGCTTGTCCTAAATAGTTTGTTACTAAACAAATTTTAACGTACAACCAACTAATTCTAATGTTTTTTCGACCACAATGTCCTAAATCGGAGTATAATGCCTCTGCACCTGTTGTACATAAGAATACAGCGCCAAGAATCCAGAATCCGTGAGGATAATTCATTAACAAGTTATACGCGTAATAAGGGTTTAATGCTTTGATGATACTTGGATGATGTACGATATGTAAAACTCCTAAGCCTAGAAGCATTGTAAACCATAAAACCATAAATGGTCCAAATATTTTTCCTACTTTATTTGTTCCAAATCGTTGGAAGAAAAATAACATCGAAAGGATAAAGATGACAATAGGTATAGTAGGTAGATTTTCGAGTCCGTTTAGCATTCGTAGTCCTTCAACAGCAGAAGAGACGGAAACGGGGGGGGTGATAATTCCATCGGCGAGCAAAGCAGAAGCTCCAATGATGGTTGGAATAATTAGGTTTTTACCTTTTTTCTTGATTAATGAATACAAAGAAAAAATTCCTCCTTCGCCATCATTATCCGCTTTTAGTGTCAACCATACATATTTGATAGAAGTCTGAAAACACAAAGTCCAAAAAACACATGATACGCCTCCGTAGACAATGCTCTCTTCAATCACGCGATTCTCGCCAATTATCGCTTTCATTACATATAAAGGACTTGTTCCAATATCACCGTAAATGATTCCAAATGCGATTAATAGCGTTGCCGCTGTTACTTTGTTCATCGTATGGTTTGATTCCATAAGCAGTATTTTAAAATTTCTACGAATGTATGCCGTTGAAAAGAGATTAAACAATCTTATTTATTTATAATATAAAACCAACATTATATTTATTTTCGATACTAAATATGACGTATTTTTACACTACTACAGTCAATTTTTTAATAATGGAATAAATTTAAGTATTATTTAATCATACTATTTATTTTATTAATCATAATTTAAAGTTACATTTCATTGATAAATAGTAAATTGAATCATTATTTGTTAAACAAAATTAAATTTTAAAACTTTGTTATGCTTGCATAATAAAAAAAGATTATATTTGTTAGACATACACTAAAATATGTTAAGAGAAGATTTAACGATAGATTATTTATTGCGTTCAACATGGTTGTCAGTTCAGAAAATGTATAATGAGCAAGCAGTTGCTTACGATTCTACAATGGTGTATGCCTTTACATTATTATCAATAGATCCGAAAGGAGGTACGCCAAGTACGTCGCTAGGACCAAAGATGGGAATAGAGCCAACAAGCTTGTCGAGAACATTAAAAAACTTAGAAGCAAGAAATTTTATCGTTCGAAAACCAAATCCAGAAGATGGGAGAAGTGTGTTGATCACTTTGACTGAAGAAGGATTAAGAATGAGAGATATTTCAAAACATTTTGTTTTGCAATTTAATGAATCAATTAATAATCACATCGAACCAGAGAAAATGCAAATTTTCTTGGAAGTGATTTATAAGATTAACCAATTAATATCGGACAAAAAAATATTTAAAAACAATTATGAGAAGACACGTTAAACACGTAACTGTATTAGGATCAGGAGTGATGGGTTCTGGTATTGCATGTCATTTTGCAAATATCGGAGTCGAAGTCTTGATGTTAGATATGGTTCCTCGCGAGCTTACACCACAAGAGCAAGCGAAAGGACTTACTTTAGAGAGTAAAGTAGTTCGTAACAGAACTGCTCAAACTCACTTAGATGCTGCTTTAAAAAGCAATCCTTCACCAATTTATGACAAAGCATTTGCTTCTCGTATAACTGTAGGGAATTTTGATGATGATTTCGAGAAGATTAAAAACTCGGATTGGGTAATAGAGGTTGTGATCGAAAGATTGGATATTAAACAATCTATTTTTGAGCGTGTAGATAACTTCCGTAAACCAGGAACTTTAGTCACTTCTAATACTTCTGGTATTCCAATTCATTTGATGGCTGAAGGTCGTTCAGATGATTTTCAGAAACATTTCTGCGGAACGCATTTCTTCAATCCGCCACGTTACTTAAAATTATTCGAAATTATCCCAACTCCTCAAACAGATAAATCTGTTGTTGAGTTTTTCCAAAACTATGCATCTTTATTTTTAGGTAAAACACCAGTTTTATGTAAAGATACGCCAGGTTTTATCGGGAATAGAGTAGGAGTTTACTCGATGGCGAAAGTGATGGAATTGGCGCAAGAAATTGGATTAACGATTGAAGAAGTTGATACTTTGACAGGTTCTATTTTGGGTCGTCCAAAAACGGGAACATTCAAATTGGGTGATTTGGTTGGTTTGGATACAGCATATAATGTAACAAAAGGTTTACAGCAAAATGCGCCAAATGACGAAATGATCCAAGGTTTGAAAGATTCAAAATTCTTGGATTTCTTAATCGAAAATAAATTCTTAGGAGATAAAGCGAAAAAAGGTTTCTATTATAAAGAAATTGATAAAGAAGGGAATACCAATCGTTTTGCCTTAAATCTTGATACGTTAGAGTATCGTCCAATGGAACGTGCAAAAGTTACAACTGTAGAAACTGCTAAAAATGCAGGATCTATGCGTAATAAATTAGGTATTTTATTGAAAGATTCTGGTAAGGCTGGAGAATTGATTCGCAAACATTTTGCTTCATTATTCGCTTACGTTTCTCAACGTGTTCCAGAAATTACAGATGTACTTTATCCAATTGATGACGCTTTAAAAACAGGTTACGCTTGGAAATATGGTCCATTTGAAACATGGGACTTGGTTGGGTTACAAAACGGAATTCAATTAGTAGAATCAGAAGGTTTCAAGGTTTCGGATTGGGTAAAAGAATTAGCTGCTTCAGGTGCAGATTCTTTTTATAAAATCGAAAATGGTAAGAAATTATTCTATAATCAATCATCAAAACAATTCGAATTAATTCCAGGTCAAGATGCATTTATTATTTTAGATAACATCAGAAAAACAAATGAAATCTGGTCAAACCAAGAAATATCTATTCAAGATTTAGGAGATGGAATCATCAATATTGAGTTCCGTTCTAAAATGAATTCTCTTGGAGGAGGAGTTTTACAAGGAATCAATAAAGGAATCGAGTTAGCAGAAAAAGATTATCGTGGAGTTGTAATTGGGAACCAAGGAGACAATTTCTCTGTTGGAGCTAATTTAGCCATGATTATGATGATGGCTGCAGAACAAGATTGGTGGGAATTGAATATGGCAATCAAAATGTTCCAAGATACAATGATGCGTGTTCGTTATTCATCTATTCCAGTTGTTGTTGCTCCTCACGGAATGACGCTTGGTGGAGGTTGCGAAATGTCAATGCATGCGGATAAAATTGTAGCTGCTGCCGAAACTTACATTGGTTTGGTTGAGGTTGGAGTTGGATTAATCCCAGGTGGTGGAGGTTCGAAAGAATTTGCGCGCCGTGCAACTGAATTCGCTTTAAAAGATGATGTAAAAGTAAATCATTTACGTGATAATTTCATGAATATCGCAACTGCGAAAGTGGCAACTTCAGCTTATGAAGCGAAGAATATGGGAATTATTCGTGAGCAAGATATTGTTGTAGTAAATGCCGAACGTCAAATTGCAGAAGCGAAGAAACATGCAATTATTATGGCAGAAGCAGGTTATACACAACCAATTCAACGTAAAGTAGAAGTGTTAGGAAAAGAAGCAATGGGAATGTTCTATGTTGGAACAGATTCTATGGTTGCTGGACGTTTTGCTTCGGATCATGATCGTTTAATTGCGAATAAATTAGGATATGTAATGACAGGTGGTAATTTGTCTGAATCAACTTATGTTTCAGAACAATACTTGTTAGACTTAGAGCGCGAAACATTCTTATCTCTTTGTGGAGAAAGAAAAACATTAGAGCGTATTCAGCATATGTTAAAAACAGGTAAACCGTTGCGTAATTAATATTTGTATTAAGTAAAAAGTAACATGTAAAAAGTATTTATGCATGATTTTAAAGAGTTAATCGTTTGGCAAAAAACAATGAATTTTACGAAAAGGTTTTATGAGATTACTTCAAATTATCCTAAAAGTGAGATTTATGGTTTGACCTCTCAATCAAGAAGAGCTTGCGTATCGATAGCTTCAAATATTGCAGAAGGTGCTGGTCGAAATTCGAATGCTCAATTTATTAATTTTCTCAATATAGCTTTAGGTTCGTCTTTCGAATTGGAATGTCAAATTATTTTAGCAAGAGATTTAGAATTTATTCAAGTAGAGATTTCGGATAATTTATTAAAAGATTTAAAACATATACAGAATATGTTGGTCAAATTAATTCAGAACTATAATTAAATACTTTGTACATCATACATTTTACATTGTACAATCTAATAATACTTTAAAAAAATGAAACAAGCATATATAGTTACAGGATATAGAACAGCTGTAGGAAAAGCGCCAAAAGGAACATTGCGTTTTACACGTCCAGATGAAATGGCAGCTACAGTAATCAAGCGCTTAATGCAAGATTATCCAACTTTAGATCCAACACGTATCGACGATCTAATCGTTGGATGTGCAATGCCAGAGGCAGAACAAGGATTGAATATGGCACGTCTTATCTCATTAATGGGATTAGACACAGACAAAGTTCCAGGTGTTACAGTAAATCGTTATTGTGCTTCAGGATCAGAAGCAATTGCTTTGGCGGCTGCTAAAATTAGAACAGGAATGGCAGAATGTATCATTGCTGGTGGTGCAGAATCGATGTCGTATATCCCGATGGGAGGTTACAAACCAATTCCAGAAACAGATTTAGCGAAAGATCATCCAGATTATTATTGGGGAATGGGATTAACAGCGGAAGAAGTTGCAAAAGAATTTAAAGTGTCTCGTGAGGATCAAGATTTATTTGCATTCAATTCGCATCAAAAAGCATTAAAAGCAAATGCTGAAGGAAAATTTGCATCTCAAATCGTTCCGATTGATGTTGAATTTAATTTCTTAGATGATAAAGAAAAAGTTCAAACAAAGAAAATTGATTTCAAAGTAGACGAAGGTCCACGTGCGGATACATCTATCGAAGGTTTAGCAAAATTACGTCCTGTTTTTGCGCAAGGAGGTTCAGTTACAGCAGGTAACTCTTCTCAAATGTCGGACGGAGCAGCTTTCGTTATGGTAATGTCAGAAGATATGGTGAAAGAATTAGGTCTTGAGCCAGTTGCACGCTTAGTTGCATATTCTACGGTAGGTTTAGCACCTCGTATTATGGGAATTGGACCTTTATTTGCAATTCCAAAAGCATTAGAACAAGCAGGAATGAAATTAGAAGATATTCAGTTAATCGAATTGAATGAAGCGTTCGCTTCTCAATCAGTTGCAATTATGCGCGAGTTGAATCTTAATCCTGATATCGTCAATGTAAACGGAGGTGCAATTGCTTTAGGGCATCCACTTGGATGTTCGGGTACGAAATTAACCGTGCAATTGTTACATGAAATGGAAGCGCGTAAAGCAAAATATGGAATGGTAACCATGTGTGTTGGTACAGGACAAGGAGCTGCTTCAATTTTCGAATATCTAAAATAAAAATTGTAATAAGTAAAATGTATTAAGTATGGTACATTTTACTTAATACATGATACAATAATACATCAAAACATAAAAATATGTCTACAAATCCAAATAGATTAATCGGAGGTCAATATTTAATTAAAGATGCCTCTTACAATGATATTTTCACTTACGAAGATTTATCAGAAGAACAACAAATGATTTTGCAATCTGCAAAAGAGTTTATCGATAAAGAAGTAGTGCCTAAGAAACACCAAATTGAGAAAAAAGATTATGCGTTGATTGAAGAATTAATGCGTAAAATTGGTGAATTAGGTTTATTAGGAATTTCTGTTCCAGAAGAATATGGCGGAATGGGAATGGGATTCGTTACAACAATGTTAGTGTGTGACTATATTTCAGGAGCAACAGGTTCGTTAGCAACAGCTTTTGGAGCACATACTGGAATTGGAACAATGCCAATTTTATTGTACGGAACAGAAGAGCAAAAACAAAAATATTTACCAAAATTAGCAACAGGAGAGTGGTTTGCATCTTACTGTTTAACAGAGCCGGAAGCAGGTTCTGATGCAAATTCAGGAAAAACAAAAGCTGTTTTATCAGAAGATGGTAAAGAATATATCATCACAGGTCAAAAAATGTGGATTACAAATGCAGGTTTTGCTGATTTATTCATTGTTTTTGCACGTATTGATGATGATAAAAATATCACAGGTTTCATTGTAGAAAAAGATAAAGCTGGTGCTGGATTCTCATTAGGAGAAGAAGAAGATAAATTAGGAATTGTTTCTTCATCAACACGTCAAGTTTTCTTTAATGAAGTTCGTGTTCCGGTTGAAAATCTTTTAGGAGAAAGAGACGGAGGATTCAAAATTGCGATGAATGCCTTGAATGTTGGTCGTATCAAATTAGGAGCAGCATGTTTAGATGCGCAACGTCGTATTTTAGATTATTCGTTACAATATTCTTCAGAACGTAAACAATTCAATACATCAATCAATACATTTGGTGCGATTAAAGAGAAATTAGCTGATATGGCTGTTTCTGCGTTTACTTCAGAAGCTGGTGCGTATCGTGCAGCGAAAGATGTACAAGATGCAATCGAAGATAACATGGCAAAAGGAATGCCTCATAATGAAGCGGAATTAAAAGGTATCGAAGAGTATGCAATCGAAGCTTCTATTTTAAAAGTTTGGATTTCTGATGCTGCTCAAATTTCTGCGGATCAAGGAATTCAGATTTACGGAGGAATGGGATATTCGAAAGAAATGCCAATGGAAGCAGCTTGGAGAGATGCACGTATTTCTAGAATTTACGAAGGAACAAACGAAATCAATACCTTATTATGTGTTTCGATGTTAGTAAAACGTGCATTCAAAGGAAAATTAGATTTAATGTCTCCTGCAATGAATGTGGCGAACGAATTAATGTCTATTCCTTCTTTTGATGTTCCAGATTATTCAGAATTATTTGCGCAAGAAAAAGAAATTATTGCAAATCTTAAGAAAGCGTTCTTTATGGTTGCAGGTTCTGCTTTGCAAAAATTTGGTGCGGAATTAGAGCAACACCAACAATTGATTATTGCGGCTTCTCGTATTATGCAAGAAATTTATATGGTAGAATCGGCGATGTTACGTGCAGAAAAAATTGCAAATGTAAAAGGTGCTGATGCAGCGAAGAATGCAGAAAAATTAGTTCAATTACAATTATTCAAATCGGTAGAAATTATCAAAACAGAAGCGACGCGCGGAATTGTTTCTTTCACAGAAGGAGATGAGCAACGCATGATGTTATCTGGTTTAAGAAGATTTACACGTTACAACGAATATCCAAACGTAGTTAACTTAAAAACTGAAATTGCAGATCTTTTAATCAAAGAAAATAAATACACTTTCTAAGTATATTTTAATACAAATTATTTAAAGCAGTCAATTTATTGGCTGCTTTTTATTTTTAACATATTGAAATTTAATTTGGTATATCGTTTGATAAATCTAAGGCAAGTACTAGTCTTTATATAAGTTAGTTGAGTTTTCATGGTACTTAAGTTTTAGTAGAGAAAGACCTCAGTTGTTCCCAATTGAGGTTTTTTTATGTCTTGAAGTTAATGTTTATTCATTAAAAATAAGTGAGTTAAGTCGTTATTTCTTAATGAAATACTTTTCGGAAGAAATGATTTGAAGTAACTTTAATTCAAATTAATAACCCAATTAAAACAAAGCTTATGATAATTAATGCAGCAATTCTTACGTTGACCATGTTTGCAACATTTAGTATTATGTGTCTAGTCAAATTAGATGAATTAAAAAAAATAAAATAAAACCGAAACTCCATTTCTATAAATGGAGTTTTGTTGTTTTATAAAGTTATATTTACTTCAATTAATACATTCGAAATGAAAAAGAAGTTAGTCGTTTTAACGGGAGCTGGAATTAGTGCAGAGAGCGGAATTTCAACTTTTCGAGATGCCAACGGTTTGTGGGAAAATCATGATATTATGGAAGTTGCTTCGATTGAAGGTTATCAAAGAAATCCTAAATTGGTTCAAGAATTCTACAATCAACGCCGAAAACAATTATTCGATGTTGAACCCAATGCGACTCATTTTTTTCTGAAAGAATTAGAACAAGATTTTGAAGTTTCTATTATTACCCAAAATGTTGATGATTTACACGAAAGAGCAGGTTCGTCTAAAATAATTCATTTGCATGGCGAATTGAGAAAAGCGCGAAGCGAAAAAGACGAAAATCTAATTATTGATTGGAATGAAGATATCAAACTTGGGGATTTGGCGAAAGACGGAAATCAACTTCGTCCGCATATTGTGTGGTTCGGCGAAATGGTTCCAGAAATAGAAAATGCGATTGATGAGGTTTTAAAGGCAGATATTTTGGTAATTATTGGAACATCGATGCAAGTGTATCCAGCTGCTTCGCTCAAAGATTATGCAAAAACAAATGTCCCAATTATCTATATCGATCCATCAGATACCTATACCAATTCATCTATTACGCATATCAAGAAAAAAGCAACAGAAAGTATCGAAGAATTAAAAACAATTTTGAATAATTTATAATCTTTTACGTTTTAATGTTGGTTAATTATTTTAAATGATATGAAGTATATATTTCTACCATTATTTGTTTTTTCTATCAATGCGGCTGCGCAAGAGCTGAATCCGTTTTATCAATCAGTTGTCGAGCAAGTGAAATACGATTCTGTGCATCAGAAATTGCAAAAGTTTCAAGATTTCGGAATTAAAACTGTTGGATCTTCTGCTCACGAAAATGCATTTACATGGTTGAAAACTTATTATACGGCTTATGGTTATACCTCTATAGAACAACAATCGGTTAATGTATATGGTAATGTTGGGAATAATTTGATTGTGACCAAAATTGGTAAAAAATATCCTGACGAATTTATTATCATCGATGGCCATTATGATACATTAAATGGACCTGGAGCGAATGATAATGGCTCGGGAACAGTTACTTTATTAGAAATTGCTCGATTAATAAAAGATATCGAAACAGATTATTCGATAAAATTTATTCATTTTACAGGGGAAGAACGAGGTTTAATCGGAAGTCAGGCGTATGTCAATCAAATTGCAGTTCCTCAGAATTTAAAAATTAAAGCTGTTCTGAATATTGATGAGGTAGGAGGAGTGGCGAATAAGGTAAATTCGACAATTGTTTGTGAGCAAGATGAAAGTAATCCAACATCTAATAATGCTATTTCAGCTGAATTAACCAATCAAATGGCGAATATTTTTCCATTGTATACAACTCTAAAAACTGAAATTTCGAATGCTTATAGTTCCGATTATATGCCTTTTCAGGCAGTTGGTTATCCTATAACTGGACTTTTTGAAAAAAATGAAACGCCTTATGCACATACTGCTCAAGATATAATCGATAATTTAGATTTGAATTATTTGACAGAAGTAGCGAAAGGAGCTTTGGCGACTTTATTGCATTTTTCTCAAGCGCAAGAGAAGTTGACTACAACAGATCATACTATTTCAACTTTGCAAGTGTACCCAAATCCAGTAAAGAGAAACCTTCATTTTTCGCAGATTTTAAAGCAACCTACAATTTCTATATATAACGAAACAGGAATACAGGTCTATGAAAAGAAGTTTCGAACAGCTGTTTCGCAGATAAATTTAGAACATCTTACTTCTGGCGTTTATTTCGTTAAAATAAATTCGAATCAACATAGTTTTAAGATTTTGAAGAAATAAATTGTTGCGTCTCATTTATGTAATAAATTGACTTTTTTAGTTGAATAGTTACTTTTTTTGTCTAAATGGTAATCAACCTTTCGATACACGAGCACCGAACAAACCATACGCAATGGATATACAATGGATACGGAATCGATACAGCGAGGATACACAACCGATACAGAAAAAATGCATTTTAGTGCATACAACCTCCATTTAGGTTAATGGATAACCAATTAGGTTCATTATTCGTCACTTCTAGTTAATTTGCTTGTCTAAGGGTTAATTTTACATCGTTGTTGTGCCCCATCAAGAAGAATACCGAATAAAAAATGAATATTCTAACCACAATAGAAACATAGGTTTTATTAAGTTTTACGTTCTACGCTTAACGTTTTACGGATTTTATCATTCTGAGTTTATTTCAGAATAGCATCAAATGATACTTATTTTAGAGGTTTGAATCGTCTTGGTCATTGTGCTGAATATCAAGTGAAAATACTGTTTTTGGTCATGTGTTCTTACGATTTAAATGATTCTCAAAGGTTATTTTGGTAATCTACTTCATTTTATATTTGTATTCAAAAAGTGATTTTGTGTTATTTCGAAGCCTTGAAAATTCCAGCCTCTCACAAATACATAATGCATTTTACTTAATACATTATAAATATTACATAGTACAACACTAAAATCTACTTTTTTAAATGAGATTTAAAGATTATCATTGCTCAAAAGACGAGTTTAAATTCATTGAAACTTTAAAAATGATATCCTTTTGTTTTCCACTAAACATTTTTTTGTATAAAAAACAACTTGGCAATTATTACAACCCCTGAACTACAAAAATCTTTTACATACATTCTACTGCCACTATGTTGCCTTCATCCTGCCTTTATGTTGGGAGTATCTAGCAAGTATCTGTAGATGAAAAAAAAATTGGCCCTTGCGTTATATATGTTGTTTATATTTAGTGAGTGTTTATTATCAACCTCACCTTACGGGTGTACAATCACCCTCAAAAATTATATTTTTAAGCTGTTATAAGCTCAATTCCTGCTTTATCTGCCTTATATTTTATTTTGGTCATCAGTTT